>JBEKCP010000236.1:0-8542 GCA_050014815.1 Thermoguttaceae bacterium
ATCCTTCCACCACCGCCGCACGGTCCATGCCGCTGAGACCCGGGGGACCCGGGAAGACCACGTCCGCGGCGAGGAGGATGATCGCCACCACGAGGAGGCCGAGCGAGAGATGAAGCAGCACCAGGGAGGTGTCTTCCTCGCCCCGCCATCGCACGCCAATGCCCAGTGCCGTCATGACGAGGGCCAGCAGCCCGCCGGCCTGGCCCAAGGACACCGCCCGCAACGGCGACCAGGCGGTCGAAACGATCGCCCAGGCAACAAAAAGCCCCAGCGGGAAGAGGCACCAGGCGGCGGAGCGACAGCGCCGCGTGCGCCACTCGCGGACAAGAATCAGTCCCATTGCTGCGATGGTCAGGCCGCGCGCGGCAAGCTTCGCCAAGGCAATGGCGTCGAGCGAGTCGGCGGAGAGCGGTCCATCGCGGCCCGGCAGAGAGAGATTATTGAAGAGGAGTATCCAGCAGCACGCCAGCGGCAGCCAGAGCCCCGAACGTGGGGCGGCCGGTCGGTCGCGGGTGTCCGGCCGAGGGCCAGGAGGCGAGTCGAGCAGGACATTCGTCATGGAACCGGCCTTAACGTGCTGGCTGCCTGGAAAACTGCGCCGCGAACCGCGGCGCCGGCGACGGTGCCGGCCAGCAGGCCGCAGGCTGCGCCGCTCACTCCCCACAGGGGAATCAAGGCTACAGCCGCGCCGATGCTGGTCGCCAACATGACCAAGGCCGCCGCGAAGTTCCCGTCCGTCCGTTCCAAGGCGCACAATCCACCATTGAAAGCAAGGGAGCACGCCGTCGCCACGGGGGTCAGCGCCAAGAGCACGAACGTGAGGCGGTTAGCGGCGAACGCCTTGCCAAAAAGCGCCCCGATCAACCGGTCGCCGAAGAGGATGACAAGGAGCCCGAAGACGGCCATGGCGGCGGTGAACACCAGGGCGTTTTTCCAGACCGCGCTTCGCACACCCGCACGCCCGCCGGCGACGCACGCCTGAACCGACTTGGGAATCAGCAGGTTGCTTATTCCCAGAAGGAACGGATTGTAGAGAAGGATAACGGTCGTACAGGCGGCCAACTGGCCGACGGCCTCGGCATCGCCCAAAGCGGCCAGGACCCAAAGGATCACCGGACTGATCAGCGCTGCAATCACCTGCGTGGCAAACATCCATCGCGCCAAGGACCAATTGCGTGCCAGGGCGGGCAGGACTTGCCGGCCATGAAAGGCAAAAAGCGTTCGCGACCGGCGCCACCACAAGCCGGCGTTGATCGCGCAGGCCGCCGCGATCCCGACATACGCCGTCACGGCGGAAAGCGATCCCGTCGCCACCAGCCCCAAGACGATTCCAGCCAGAGTCACGGCGACCGCCAGGTCGAGCACCAGCGCTTTGTCGAACCGGCGATGGGCCAACGAAAACCACCGGCAGAACTCCCACGAAAGGATCACAGGGCCGGCCAAGGCCAACGTGCCGAGCAGGGGCGCAAGACCAGGAGGACCGATGCCGGCCTGGAGCACCCCCGCCGCGATGGCAAGGCAGGCCGCCGCCACCAGGGCCAAGATGCCGGCAACGCCCAAGACGCCTCCGGAGTATTCCCGAAGCGCGGTCCCGCGGAGTTGGTTGCCGTACACCGCCAGCGGCACGAAGATCAACGTCTCCTGGGCGCAGCTAAACAGCAGCAGGAAGCTGAAGCCCAAGGAGTAGATCCCCAGTTCTTCCGGACCGCACATCCGCCCGACGAGGAGCGTGGCAAAGAACCGCATCCCGCTGACGGCGGCCTGATCGGCCAGCGCGAGGGCCCCTTGCCACAGCGAGTCCCGCAGGGTCTCGCCCGGCTGCGCCGTGGCAGGCTGGACATCGTCCGGCGCTTCGCCAAGACCAAGAGACGCACCGAGCGACATGATCGGCGGTTTCGCCGGGCGGCAGGAATCGGCCTCGGCAACCGGTCCCTTGTGGCTCTCGCCGATCGTCGGCGCGGCGCCCGACGGCTCCGCGGGCTGTCGGAGCAACGGCGACGCCAATCGCTGGTACAAACGCGGCGCCCAGCTATACCAGCCGCCAAGCTTGGCGGCCAACGTGCTGCCCGTGTCCCAGGGGAACACGTGAATGCGTCCCCAATCGAACGGATCACTCCGCGGATCGTCCAACTCGCAACCGGCGTTTAGGGCACAAGTAACGCCGGTCTCCCGGACCGCGGCAACCAGGGAGGCCTCGGTAAAGCCCAGAAACGGAGAGCCGAACGGGAAGGCAAACATCGGCTGGTCGACCCCGAACTGCTCCGACAAGACCGCCTCGCACATCTGAAGATCCTGCCGGAGCACCTCCGGCCGGCCCCGGAAATCCTGGTGCGTGTGCGTGTGCGCGGCCAGTTCCACCAGCCCGCACTCTTGCATCTCGCGACACTCGGCGCTTGTGAGCGGCCGATAGGTATCCGGGGGCGCGAGTCCCTGCACCTGGACTCCCCAGGCGTCGAAAGGGAACGGTTCGCTCTGGTCCAGGTAGCCTGTGGTCAAGAAAATGGTTGCAGGGATCTGCAACTCCTGGAGCACCGGCCACGCATACCGGTAGACTGCCGCATAGCCGTCGTCGAAGGTCACGGCAATCGTCCCCCGCGGCGGCATCTCCGCTGCGGCGCCGCACTCGATGATCCGGCGGAGCGGCCAAACGGTGAACCCGCGGTCCAGCAGGCCCTCCAACTGGCGCCGGAAGCGAGCCGGCTCGACATTGTGCAAGAGCGGCAGCAGGCCGGGGACGTGCAGAGCGATCCGATGGTACGTCAAGATGCCCACTCGGTCGCCGGCGCAACTGCCGAACAGCGCGTTCATCACGGCGCCGAGCCGGCCCGCAGCACGCATCCCCAACTCCTTCCACCGGCGCTCGTACGGCAATATCCTGCCGACAGCGCGCTTCGCGGTTTGCGACCTTTCAACCGATTGCAGAGATAGGCTCATCATGGGATCACCGCGACGGAGTCATGCTTGCTCGCACGCACACTTCCCGCCAGAGCCGTTGGACGAGCCTTCGAGGGTTCCGCCGCCGTTGCCGGCCGTTTTCTCGGTTGGTTGCGACAATTCGGACACGACCAGTCGGTGTTTTCCGACCGCGGTCGTGGGGATGGAATCGACGATCTCGACCCGGGCAGGGTAGCCCTCGACGACCTCGCGGATCCGCTGCTCCAGGGCGGCGACGTCGAACGGTGGGTCGCTCCCGTCCAGCTCGATCGCCGCCCATACGCTGCCGTCCGCGCGCTGGCGGATGCGGAAACAGCGAATGGCGGGGCTGAAGTACCGCAACGTGATGTCGAACCAGGTGCTGTGGATGTAACGTCCGGACCGGCTGATGAGGAAATCGCCGGGACGCCCCGTCACGTTCTTGAGCACGGCGAATCCCCGCTCGGGCCGCTCCAGCGGGGCGTCCGTTGCATCGCCCAAGTTGTAGCGCAGGAGCGGGAAGGACGGGTTGTTCAGCGGCGACACGATGATTTCATGGTTGCGGCCCTCGGACGGCAGGGTCTCGACCAGCACCGTGTCCTCGCGCACGCGGAGGATCCGGTCCGGCCACTCCTGCGCGATCAATCCGCACTCGGTTGAACCGTACTCCGAGACGGCCGGCGCGCCGAAGACGCGTTCCACCCTTTCCACCGTGCTCGGCAACAGCGGCTCGCTGGTGAGCACCGCCAGCCTCAGCGAATCGCACGAAAACCCGGCGACCTCCGCTTCGCGGGCGAGCAGGCAGAGGGATTGGCTGTATCCGTACAGCGAGACGGGGCGGAAGCCCGCAATCCGCCGGAGATATTCGCGGAGGTCGTCGCGACCGACACAACAGGCGGACAGGCGAAGCCGCCCGCGGAGCCGATCTTCGATCGGCATGCGGAATCGCCCGAGCCAACCGGAGAGCCCCGGGGGCCGGCAGGTGGCGTGACCCCAGAGGAAGACCTTGCGGTCGAAGATATCGACGTTCCATGCCTCGTAGAACCGGTACTGGGTGCGGAGCACTTCCCAGTGGGCGTCGTGGGCCCAATAGACGCTCAGCGGAATCCCGGTGGACCCGGCAGTCCGGCGCCAGATGCCGGGCGAGCGCCGCTCCGACAGGAATCGCTTCGGCTCGGCACGGACTTCCGCCTTGGTCAGAATCGGGACGGCCGCCTGGAACGCCGCAAGGCTGCCGAACGTCGCTGGGAGCCGTTGGCGCGCGGCCATCTCGCGGTAGTGCGGCACGTGGGCGACGGCATGTTGCCAGACACGGTTCAAGCGCTCGAGCTGGAACGATTCGATCTCGCCGCGCCGCCACTGCTCCCGTGCCGCCAGGAGCGGCAATGAGCGGTAGGCAGCACGAAAGCGGGGAAGATAACGCAACAGGTTCATACCGGTCCTCGCGGTCCTCGCATGGGTTGCCTTTCCGCTTTCCTTCGGTTCGGCTACCGATTTCTCCGGAGCAACACGGCCGGCACCGTGCGCAAGAGCAGCGAGAGGTCGCCCACGAGGGACCGGCGGCGGAGGTAACGCGTGTCCATCCGCATCCAGTCGACAAAGGGAACCGTGGGGCGCGTGCGGACTTGCCAGAAGCAGGTGATGCCGGGGGTAACATCCACGCGATGGCGGTGCCAGCCGCGGCAGGCCTCGGCTTCGGCCACGGGCAGCGGCCGCGGACCCACCAGCGACATGTCGCCCCGGAGCACGTTCCACAACTGCGGCAACTCGTCCAGGCTGGTCTTGCGAAGCCAGCGCCCCGCGGCGGTGACCCGGGGATCGCTCCCGATCTTGAACGCCGGCCCGTCTTGCTCGTTCAAGGCCAAGACCTCCGGCTTGCGGGCCTCGGCATCGGCGACCATCGAGCGGAACTTGTACAGGCGGAAAGGCCTGTTCCCCAGCCCGAGCCGCCGCTGGACGAACAACACCGGCCCCGGGCTCGAAAGCTTGATCAGGGCGGCAATCAACAACATCGCGGGGGCCAGCAGCACCGCCGCGAGGGCTGCGCCGACGATGTCCAGGCCGCGCTTCCACGCCGGCAACCGCTCGACGAACAGCGGATCCATGGCCTCGGCGGTCCGATAGCAGCTTGTCACTCCGGTTTCCGGGCAGGGCGCCGTCGGGGGCGCCACGCCATGCTTGGCCGGCCGCGCCGATGGGTGGTTGTCTTCCGCCGCGTGTACTCTCTTCGGGGAACCGCCCCCCGCCCCGTCGCCGGACGCAGGCTCCTCGTCCGGGTAAACGTAGACCTTGCAGTCGAACAGCGGCACATCCGTCGGAAAGGCGAGGCAGAGGTCGTCGACCAGGGTCCAAGCGCCCCAAAGGGGCGTGTCCGGCAGGATGACGCCGACGTGCCGCGAGTCCAGCCACCCTGCGTCGTCGGTCACGCGGAGGCGGCGCTTGAGGAGCCTGACCAGGTGGCGGAGCGTCGCGCGGCCTCGCATCGAGCGGTCGACGCCCAGGGCCAACAGCGAGAAGCTGCTCCCCGACCGATCGGCCCTGACCCGTTCCCGCTGGAGCATGCGGAGGAACTGCCCGCGCGACGGCAAGTCGCTCCGGCCCGTCTCGTCCAGGAGACCGGAGATCCACGCACCCGTTCGCCGAACCCAGTCCAACAGCATGGTCATCCTTCCGGGCGGTGGCCGCGATGGTTGAGCACGCCTCCAATCACCCGGGCGCCGGCATGTTCGAGCCGTATTTTGGCGGTGCGGGCGACGTCGTGGCTGACCCGCCCGGCCTCGATCACCAGGACCACGCCGTCCAGCCGGCCGGCAATCTGGGCCAGGCAACTGGCCTGCCCCGTCGAAGGCAAATCGAAGAGCGTCAATTCGAACTTGTCGGCCGCGCGCCGGATCACCTCGCCGAGGGCCTCGCAGCCGTAGAACTTTGCCGGACTGCCGTGGAGTTCTCCGGCGGGAAGCACAAACAGGCCGGGGATCGGCGAGTGGCGAATGGCCGCCATTGCCTCGTCGACGCCGCGGACGCACGCGGCAAGGCCGGGTGCGAGCGGGACTTGCAGCATCGCGTGAACGGCCGGCCGCACGACGTTGCAGTCGACCAGCAGGACCGGTCCCCGGCCGTACGAGGCCGCCGTAGCCGCCATGTGAACGGCAATCGTGCTGACGCCCTCGCCCGGAGCGGAGCTCGTCACCCCGACGGTCCGCATCCTTTCGGTGGCGGTGCGGTCAGGCCAGCCGATCGCGTGCAAGACATCCATCGAGGGCAGCGCGAACTGGGAGTCGTACTCCACGAACTCGGGCGCCTCCAACCGCGCCACGCGAACCATGGAGTCGATGGAATGTTGCATAATATCCAAACCTGCTGTCATGGGGATTCCTATCTATCCTAATTGGGCCAACTCGCAAAGCAAGCTACATTCACAAGTCCGCCGGGACACGGCAACGGTAGGGGAATCCTAGAATCGGGCTGCCCGCGCGGCTACCCCTGCCGTCGTGATTTTCTACCGGGCGGCATGAGCTGGAAGTTGTAACCTGTTGTGGCATAACAGGTTGTGTCCAACGGCCATCGCCGGCGGAATTAGGTTTTTCAGGATGCCGGCAGCGGGGAATGAACATCCGCGGACATCCATCCGCGGATATCCATCCGTGGATGAATGCCCGCGGATATCCATCCGCGGCTATGTTGCCCGCTTCGCTCGACCCCCGATGGCACGCATTTGCCTCCGGGCCGGCTCGTGACTATTATCGGTAGTAAGCGTCTCGTGATGACTTCGTCTTCGATGAAAGGGGTTGCCATGGTCTCGACGAATCCGGCGACGGCGTCCGACGTTGCCCATCGCTTCTGGCGGCACCGGAAGAAAGCCTCTCTCACCTTCGTGCTGATGATGGTCGGCACGACCCTCCTGCTGATCTTCTTCCCGAGGAGTTACCGGTCGGAGGGCAAGCTGCTGGTGCGCCTGGGGCGCGAGAACGCGACGCTGGACCCGACGGCCACGCTCGGCTCGGAGGCCGTCGTCGCCGTCCCCCAGTCCCGCGAGGCCGAAATGAATTCCATCATCGAGGTGCTCAACAGCCGGGGAATGCTGGAGAAGGTGGTCGATGCCCTGGGACCCGGCGCGGTCCTCGGCCGGAGCGACCCGCAAGCGGGTACCCCGCCGGCCGACGAGGGCACCACGCGAAGCGAGGGCACCACGCGAAGCGTGGTCTCGGCGGGAGTGTCCGCCGCAGTAGCGGGGCCCTCCGGAGACGGCCTTGACGCGAACGGCGACGGCGGCCTATGGGCCGGGTTAACCGGCGAGGTGAGCGATCGCGAGCGGGCGGTGATCTACCTGTCGAAACGGGTCGGCATCGCCCCGGCCCGCAAGTCAAACGTGATTTCCATCTCCTGCCTCGGGCCCTCGCCCGCATGGGCGCAAACCGTCGTCGGCAAACTGATGGACCTCTACCTCGTCGAGCACGGCCTCTTGAACCGGACGCGCGGGTCCCTGCAGTTCTTCACGGAACAGGCCGCCCGGGCGCATGAGGAGTTGACGGCGGCGGAGAAGGAGTTCCGGGAGTTCCGTTCGGCCACCGGCCTGGTCTCGCCCGCCGATCAGCGGACGGCCCTGGCGGACCGCGTCTCGCGGCTCCAGGACGACCTGCTCGCGGCCGAGGCTGCGCGGGCCGTCTGCGAGGCCAAGCTGCGGCACCTGCGGCAGGAGCTTTCCCGGTTGCCCAAGCAACAAGTCGCCGCCGAGACCCAGGGCTTCGGCAACGAGGGCACGGACCGCATGCGCGACCAGCTTTACGCCCTCCAGGTGAAAAGGGCAGAGGCGGCCGCCAAGTACACGCCTGAGCACCCCGCCATGCGCCGCATCGAGGAGCAACTGGCCGCCGCACAAGAGGTCTTCGATCACCAGGCGCCCACCCGGACCCAAGTCACGACGGCCACGAACCCGTTGGTCCGGCAGGCTGAAGACGCCGCCTTCGCGGAAGAACACGCCCTGGCGACGTGCCAGGCGAAAGTCGACGCCATCCAGTCGCAACTGGCCTCCGCCCAGCAGGCCCTCGAGGCGTTCAACCAGCAGGAGATACGCTTGGCCGGGCTCCAGCGGGAGGTCGATCTCAAGCAGACAAGTTATCGGACCTACGCGACGAACCTCGAGCAGGCCCGGGTCGATCAGGCCCTCGGGTCGCAGCACATCTCGAACATCAGCGTGGCACAAGCGGCCACCTACGAGCCGAAGGCGGCCCGCCCGAACAGGCTCGGCGTGCTGGCGGCCGGGCTGATCTTGTCGCTCCTGTCAGCGGTGGGCGTGGCATGGCTCTGCGACTCGCGGGACCGCCGCCGCCTCCGCCGGCCCGAAGACGTCGAGCGGGAATTGGACCTGCCGCTGTTGGGGTCGATCCCGGCGATGTCGCCCCAGGACCTGGTCCTCACCATGAATGGAAGCGGCCAGTAGCCCTCACTGCGCCGGGGTGTCGTGTTTCGCGAGGCCCTCCTTGAGACCGGCCTTTCTGCCGCATGTCAGCAGCACCTCGGGGTGGTCGGCCCCGGTACGTCCCGCCAGTTGTAGGGCGACCTGGATCGCCGTGTCGCGGTCCTTCATCAGATCCTGAACCGACCTGCCGGCCTCGAAGGTCTTCTTATA
>JBEKCP010000237.1:0-8513 GCA_050014815.1 Thermoguttaceae bacterium
GGAGGATCAGGCCCCGAGCCCCCACGCCGCGGCCGGCAAGAAAGAGCATGGTCGGGATGCGGATGTCGGGCTGACCGTCCAGTTGGGCCTGCACGCGGGACTCCTCGACCACCGAGAGCACCGTATGCCGCTTCATCCGCAGCGGGTCCTTCAGCGTGAACGCCGGCAGATCGACGTGTTTCTGCGTCCTGTGGGTTCGCGTCTTGTCATACGATTTGCCGGCCAACTCCTCGGCTGCCAAACCGCCCAGCGCGGCCGTAACGGCGATCTGGAGCATCGCGGGGAGCGGGCGAGGGTCGTAGAGCTCGATCGTTTGGCCGGGATCGAGCACGAGCCGGCGGCCGCCGGGGGCTTTTACGGCGACTTGCTCTTTTTCTCGCGAAACGATCTCGAAGGTTTCCTGCTCCCCGGGAACCAGGGCCCCGGCCTTGAGCGTGCCGTCCTCGGTCGCGCGGAGGAAGCGTCCGTCGGCCGACCGCAGGACGACCTTTTCGGCCGCACCCGACGGCGACCCCAAGAGCAAGATTGCCGAGAGCGCCAGGATACCGCCGCGGAACATGGCGGCATGTTACCCGGCGGCGGGGCCCGGCTTCAAGCCCAGTTTCACTAGCCCGAAGCGCAAGCGAGGGATGCTAGTCCACGATCACGCCGGGCGAGTCGTGCGCCAGCCTGTAGGTGCTGTAGAGCGTCAGGCTGTTGGGAGGGAGCTTGTCGCGGAGCTCGCCTCCCGGCGGCCCTATCGAGAACTCGCCCTGGGGATCGACTTTCACGTCGGTGCGGTCCCGCTGGGCTTCGTCGTAGCGGTAGCGGAAAAGCCGGACCGGCTTGGAGAGGCATTCGAGTGCGAGCCTGAGGGGGAACTCCGCGGGCGCATCGTTGACGATGGCCAGCGTGAGGTTTCCGCGCGGGCTGCGGAAGGCGGCGCAGAATACCCGCTGCCACTGGTCAATTTTGCCCCCCTCGACCCGGCTGGCCAGCACCGCCGAGTGCTTCGCCGTGAACCGGCTCAAGAGGCCCAGGCAGAAGTAGCTGTTGGCGTGGGGCGGGAAGTCCGCCAGCAGCTTCTTGCCTTGCCGATCCCACGTATCGACGAACTGCCACTGCCCGTCCAGGTCGCCGCGGTTCAGGAAGCTCCAGCGGTTGAAGCCGTCGACGCCGGTGTTGGCCAGCCGGACGACCAGTTCGCTGCCGGCCAGCGCCGCCTGCGGCGAGTTCGGGCCGGGCTTGTCGGGCAGCCAGCCGTAGGCCATCGTTCCGAACTCGGAGAGGAACAGCGGCTTGCCCTCGCGATGGGCGAACGCCGCCCAGACAGCGGCCTTCGACTCCTGCCGGGCGATGTGGCCCCGGCTGCGGAAGTCGAAATCGGCATCGTAATCGTGGAAATCGTACGCCCCCAGCACGCCGAGGTAGTCGTAACCTCCCGGGATCTCAGCCGGGAACCCGCCACGGGTAACGTCCGGCCCCGAGAGCGGCAGCCGGAGCCCCCGCTTGTCGAGCGCCTTGCGGACCGCGGCCAGTCCCGGCCCGATCGAGAGCGGCTTGTTGGGCGGGGCCTGCCACCAGGAGAACTTCTCGCCCGGCTCATTGGTAATGCACAGCGACTTGATGCACGTGTACCCGCGACGGTTGATCAAATGATCCATCAGCGTCGCCAGGCCCTCGGCGAAGGCATCCAGGTCGGCCGGCGCGCTGTGGACCCGCGAGATCGGGTCGTCGCGGAACTCCGGGTAGGCCAGCCACGCGGCGTTGCACCACATCTGCTGGAAAAACACGTCCGCGCCGCTCTGCTGGTTCCAGTCGAGAATGCGGTAAAGGATCCGCATTTCCGGGCTATCGAAGGTGAACTTGTTCCGCTCGGGCTCGTAGATCCGCTGCTCGACCTCCACGCGATTCCAATCGAGGCCGAGCCAGGCGGCGTGGCGGTAGATTTGCCGCCAGGCCCGGTCGTCTTCGGCTCCCGGGTAGCCGCCCCAGCCGCTGCCGCCGTGGCTCTCCATCTGGAACGTCGGGTGCTTGACGCCGTAGGGGATGGTGGCCTCCATGGCGTGCCAGGACGCGCCCATGCCGCCGCGCATCGTGTTGACCACCTTGCCGCAATCGACGGTGGCCAGCACCGCGCCCCCTGGAGCAGAAGGGCGGGCGTCCGTTTCAGGCGATGCGGCCGGCTCGCCGCCGCCAGCCCGGGGGCAGGAGACCGCGACCACGCCTGAGAGCAGCAGGCCGGAGACGATTCGCTTATACATTGTTGAATCTCCCTGGTTCGTCCATGCTCGAAGAAACCCGCGACCGGCGGTCGCGGCTTTATGCAACAATTCTGCTGCCTTCCGGTGAAGTTTGCAAGCGGCCCGCCGCATCAATGCCACGGCTTACTGGGCGACGGCATCGTAGATCAGCTTCGCGACGACCTCGTACGCGTTGCCCCAGCCCTCCCGGCGGAGGAACTGGACGGGCGAACCGGGAGCGCCGACGAACGGCCGCAGCAGCCATGCCATTTGGATACCGACGAAAACGTAGATTGCCAGCCATGTCCAGAGCATCCAGCGGTGCCGCGGATTGCGTTGGACCAGCGGGCGGTAGTAGCCGCGGAGGAGTGCCTGCCCGGCCAGGCTTGCGGCAGCGAACATCAGCCCGTTGAATCGCAGCGCGGCCTCGTAGTCCGCCGAGGAGGCGTACCACAAGAGCGTAAAGGGGGCCAGCGAGGCCAGCACGATCGCCAGGCCGGCCTGGGTGGCCATGACGGCGCGGACCGCGTCGGCAAGATCGCGCCGCAGGCCGAGGAGCGTATTGAGCACGAAGAAGCTCGGCAACCCGATCAGGAACGTGGCCAGTAGCAGCAGGGGCACCTTGGCGGCCGAGTACAGGACCTGCCACAGGCGGTCGCCCAGCACGCCGCCGAAGACACCCATCGCCGTCCCGTATGCGATCCCGAACAGGAGGACGGCCGCCGCCAGCCAGACCAGCGCGCGGCCGCCTTCGGCGGGGCGCGCGGCCAAGCCGCGTCGCCGCAGGATGTCGTCGGCATGCAGCATGAGGCGAGTCATGGGAGGGCCCGCGTCCTCGGCGCACGGCCGGGTTGCGGTCGCGTCAAGAGAAGAGGCTCCGCAGCGTTTGGAAAATCGCCTCGAAGAAATTCGACTCCCGCGTGCGGAACCACTGGAAGGGCGTGCCGGGGCTGCCAATGAAGGGCCGCAGGACCCAGCCCATCTGCGCCCCGACCAGTCCGAAAATCACCACCCAGCAGTTGAACACCGCCTTGACCTGCCGACCGAGCACGTGGCCCGGCAGCCTTTCCAGCGCGCCGGGCTCCTCGGCGATTTGCACCTCGGGGGTCTCCGCCTCGGGCGGTAATCCGGCGGGCGGGGCGGGCAGGGACACCGCGATGGGCGGCACGGGCGCCCGCGGCGCCGCGGCCAGCCGGTTCAGCGTCTGGAGCAGAAACACCAGGCCCAATGCGCCGGACACCGCGAACAACAACACGTTCAAGAGGACCATGAAGGAATAGCTCGTCGTGCTCAGCGAGAAGAAAGCGAGGATCGGCCCGAGCGAAGCCAGCACCGCCACGTTCACCCCCAGCGAGGCAATCAACAACCGAAACAGCGCCGGCAGGTTCAACCGCGACCCGACCAGCGCGTTGAAAACGTAGAGCGACGGGAATGTCACCGCCAGCGTGAGGAAGAATAGCGCGGGTACCTTGATCGCGCTGGCCGCCAGTTGCACGTAGACCGGGCCGTCGGGACGAAAGACGGCGAAGCAGCCCATGCACAGTCCGTACACCACTGCCAGCAGGAAGGCCACCACGGAGAGCCCGCCGGCCGGGATCCTGATGTCCTCGCCCCGCAGCACCGCCATTCGCGTGGCCTCGCCACGGAGAACTCGATCAAGCTCTTTCAGCCAGTGCAACATGGATTCGTCCTCCGATACCCGGTAGCAGCGATCAATGCCAGGCGAGCTAAAGTATAGTTCGCCGGAGAGGGGCCCGCAAACAAGTGGTCGAATGGAAAGAGCCCTGGGGCCGGCTGCCCGGCCTCAGGGCTCGTAAGCGGGATCTCGACGAATCGCCGGCCTACCGGACGGCCTCGTTGAGCATCTTGGTGTTCGGGACGGTGTGCCGGCAGAGCAGTCCGGCCTCCTCCGTCTCGACGATGGTGGCCACCGGCCCGACCTCGCGGACCGTGCCTTCCAGGCCGGCCACCGTGACATGGTCGCCGGAGGTCATCCGCTGGCGGAGGTAATAGCCGGACAGGATCCCGGCCATTACGTCGCGGCCGCCGAACCCCAGGGCCAGGCCGAAGCCCAGCGCCAGACCGCCGCAGGCGATCAGGATCAGTCGATCCAACAGGGGCAATTCGATCCCGAGCTGCTTGAACGCCGCGATGAACGTCAGCAGGGCCAGGACGTAGTAGCACACGTTGGCCAACCGCTCGGCATAGGAGATGCCTAGCCGATCGGTGCTGGTGGCGATCACGCCCCGCAGGAAGCTGGCGATCAAGAGTCCCACCACGACCACGACCGTGGCGACCAGCAGCTTCGGGATGTAGTTGACGACGGCTGCCATCGCATCTGTGAGCGTCTGCAACTCAAGGACCTTGAAACCGGCCATGATGAACACGCACATCAACAGCCAGAACACGAGCGTGCCGACGATGGCCGGAACGCTTCGCTGGATTCCCGTGTGCCGCATCGACTCGGCCAGGCCGCTCCGCTCGGCGGCCGTCTGGAGACCGAGCTTCTCGCTCAACGTGGTGAACACCCTGGCGACCAGCCGGGCCACCACGTAGCCAACTACCACGATCGCCAACGTCCCCAGCACCTTCGGTGCGTAGGCGACCACCTCGGTGTAGCTGTTCTCCCCCGCGGTCTTCACCGCATCAATCATTGTCGTGACCATTGTCGTAACGCCTGCCATAGTTCTGCTCCTTTTTCTTGGATCGAGGACAGAGGACACATCGAACCGGGCCGTTCTCGTCGGCCTCCAAAAGCTCTGTTGCCGGCCGGCCGGCCCGCGTCACACGCGTTTCTCGGACACCAGCCCGACGCGCAAGCGAGGGTAACTCGCTGCCAGTCCCTCGCTTGCGCTTCGGGCTGGTGTTTGCCCATGAATAATCCGGGCAAGCGGCTATTTCTCCGGGCGGCCATCGTCGGCGAACTCTCCGGTAAGGGTGAAGGCGACAAATCCCCCCAGGGCGCGGAAGAAGTGGCCCAGCGCCCAGGGCGCGGCCCCCGTGACCAGCTCCACCACGTGCTGGACCACCAGCGACCGGTTCAGCCGCTGGTGCAACTGCCGGTCGAACTCCGGCGGCGGGTCGCGAACCTCGATCTCAGCGAGTTGTTCCAGAAAGTCCTTCATGATTCTACGGGAGGGGAGGATTGGGGGAGTTGTATCGAGATTGCAGTTTTTCCCGGGCGCGGCTCAGCCGCATTTTGCAGGCGGAGACCGACAGCTCGAACATCGCCGCCAGCTCCTCGTAGTCGTAGTTCTCGGCGTACTTGAGGATGAGCATGGCGCGGTCCTCTTCGTCGAGCGTTTCCAGCATCTGGACCAGGTCCAGGGCCAGGCCCGGCGGACTGGCCCCGCGGGCCGCCTGGCGGGATTCCCAGTCGGGCTCCGCAGCGACGCTCTCGTGACGTCGCCGCCGGCCGCGGCCACGCCGAATCTCCAGGCACGTCCGGACCGCCACCGAGTGGACCCACGTGGCGTACTTGGACCGGCCGGCATAACGGCCGCGGTGCAGGAATAAGCGGAGAAAGACTTCCTGGGCGGCGTCGTTGGCGTCTTGCTCGTTGCCCAACAACCGGAACGAAATCCGCCAGACCCGCTGCCGGAAGCGGTCCACCAGGGCAACGAACGCCGGTCCGTCCGAGTTCTCCCGGGCGGCCGCGGCAGCCAGTTGCTCATCGGTACACTGCGTAAGATCCACGAGTGCGTCCTACGGCTTAGTTGCCGGTGGGGGCCGGGGCGTCACGGGGATAAATAGGGATTGGGGATTAGGGATTAGGGATTGGGAAGAAGGGGGAAGGCGGAAGCACGCCAGTCCAATCCCCAATCCCCAATCCCTTGTACCCATGAAAGCGATTGCGATTCAAGGGCGAATGGCCGGGACAACCGTTACGGAAGGCAAGGCCGGCATATGCGGCCTCGCGATCTACGTTCTCTGGCGAAAACGGGTTGTCTGGCTAAGCAATCGCGTCGGGAGGCGACGATAGGAGAGCCTAGATAGGACCCCAAACCCCTATTCGCGCCATTTTGCGTGAATTTCCCACTGGGTCTTTCCTAACAAGGAGTACCTCCCATGAAGCGTCGTATCCTACTGTCGGTGATGGCCTTGGCCTTGTTGGCCGTGCTGGCTGTTGCCTCCACCGTGCGGGCAGACGGGTGTTGCGCCCCGGCTTGCTGCGAAGCCGCCAAGTGCTGCGCCCCGGCCTGCTGTGCAGCTCCGGCCTGCGAGGCCCCGAAGTGCTGTGCTCCGGCGTGCTGCGCTCCGAAGTGCTGCAAGTCTCATTGCTGCAAGAGCTGCAAGACCTGCTGCCCGAAGAGTTGCTGCGCTCCGAAGTGCTGCGAGTCAGTGAAGTGCTGTGCTCCGGTCTGCTGCGCTCCGAAGTGCGCTCCGTGCTGCCCCGAGGCCCCCAAGTGCTGCGCCCCGGCCTGCTGCGCTCCGAAGTGCTGCAAGGCGCGTTGCTGCAAGAGTTGCTGCGCACCCAAGTGCTGCGAGGCCCCCAAGTGCTGCGCTCCGGCCTGCTGCGAGGCCCCGAAGTGCTGCGCTCCGACCTGCTGCGCCCCGAAGTGCTGCAAGTCGCACTGCTGCAAGTCTCATTGCTGCAAGGCCTGCTGCGCCCCGAAGTGCTGCGAGGAAGTGAAGTGCTGCGCTCCGGCCTGCGCGAAGTAAGAGATGCGACGCACATGGTTCATACTCCCGTTTCAATCCGGGTTTGAGCCGTCTCCTTTGCGATGAATCCAGCGGCCTGATCGCACGTCGGTCAGGCCGCTGGTCCTTTTCTTGGGAAGGGCCGCTTGACCGGCCGGTCCCCAACTGGTTAAACTAGGGTGTTTTTGGCTTTGGGGACCGCGGCCATGCCTGCCACGTGCGTGATCGGACTGCAATGGGGTGACGAGGCGAAGGGGAAGATCGTCGATCTCCTCACCCAGGAGCACGACATCGTCGTCCGGTACCAGGGCGGGGCCAACGCCGGCCACACGGTGGTCCACGGCGGGCAGACCTACAAACTCTCACTGGTGCCCAGCGGCATCTTCCGGCCCGAGGTCCAGTGCGTCGTCGCCGCCGGGGTGGTCGTCAACCCGGAAAGCCTGTTGGGCGAGATCGATTCGCTCGTCCAACGGGGCATCCAGGTCGGGCGGAACCTGCTGGTGAGCGACCGCGCGCATGCGATCTTTCCCTGGCATTTCGAGGAGGACCGCCTCCTGAACGCATCGAGCGCCGGCGAGGGGATCGGCACGACGCTCCGGGGCATCGGCCCCTGCTACGCGGATAAGGTGAGCCGCTGGCACGCGATCCGGCTGGGCGACATGTACCGTGGGAGCTTCCGCAGCCGCGTCGAGGAGATTGTCGAGGTCAAGCGCCGCATGTTGGCCTATCTGGCCGGCTCGTCGGCGGTACCCGAACTGGACGCCGCCGCGATCTTCGCGAAATACAGCCGGCTGGCCGAGCGACTCCAGCCTTACGTGGGCGACAGCACGGCCTACCTGTTGGACGCGGTCGAGGCCGGCAAGAGGCTCCTGTTCGAGGGCGCCCAGGGGGCGTTGTTGGACATCGACCACGGGACGTTTCCGTTTGTCACCAGCAGCAACAGCTCGGGCGTGGGCGTATCGAGCGGCTCGGGCGTGCCCGGTCGGCACATCAACCGGGTGGTCGGCGTCGTGAAGGCGTACTGTACGCGGGTCGGCGGGGGGCCGTTCCCGACGGAGCAGGACAACGCGATCGGCCAGCAGATCCGGGATCGGGGGCGGGAATACGGGACGGTGACGCGGCGGCCGCGGCGGTGTGGCTGGTTCGACGCGGTCGCCGCCCGCTACACCGTCCGCCTCAGCGGCGTCGATCGGCTGGCCGTCATGCTCCTGGACGTGCTCAGCACGCTCGCGGAGGTCCGGATTTGCGTGGCCTACGATCTGGACGGCCAGCGGCTGACGCGTTTTCCGGCCCACGTCGAGGATTTACGGCGGGTCGAGCCGATCTACGAGACCTGGCCGGGCTGGCAGGAGGAGATCAGCCACGCGCGGCGCCTCGCCGATCTGCCCCAAACGGCGCGGGAGTATCTCGGCCGGCTGAGCGAGCTCTTGGGCGCGCCCGTCGAAGTGGTCTCCGTCGGGCCCGACCGCCAGCAGACGATTTTCGCATAGTGTAGTGCTTCAGCCAAATGAAACTCTATGACTTGGGGGGTGCCACTGCTGGCTTGTCCAGCAGTGCTGGGCACAGCGGTGGTTCGACACGGCTGGGCAAGCCAGCAGTGGCACCCATACTGCCAGCTTTACGGGAAATACGGTCCCTCAATTCTGAATC
>JBEKCP010000238.1:0-8510 GCA_050014815.1 Thermoguttaceae bacterium
TGTTCGAGGACCGGGACCTGGCGTGAGTCCTAAGGCTCCCCTCTCCCTTCGGGAGAGGGGCAGGGGGTGAGGGAATTTACGCTGAGCGTGCGACCCACAAGAACAGAACCCTCACCTACGCGCCCTCACCTTGACCCTCTCCCGGAGGGAGAGGGGACGAGGTGAGCCGCGCTACCCCGCCTTCCGCTCGGCGGGCGCGTCCTCGGCGGCCCCCAGGGCGAACGAAGGAGCGGAAATCACCCGCGGCACCGGCACGGCCCCCGGCCCGACCAGACCGTCGGCCGCGTCGTCCCAGGCAGCGATGACCTTGGATGATCCGTCGATGGACGACGACCTACGCCGCACGCTGAAACTGCACGAGGTCATGCTGGACGGCGACCGGCCCGACATCTGGTGAAGGAGCCTACGCACAACCTGGCATGGTCAATTCGGCAGGGTGATGCCCTAGCACTAAATATTGGCTCCTTTTTGCCGGTTGCACCGCTGGCAAAGCAGCTGAATGTTGCGCGCGGTGGACGCCCCGCCCTTCGACACCGGGATAATGTGGTCGTACTCTAGCAGTTCGTTGCTGCCACATTTCACACACCTTCCCCGGTCCCGCTGCCACACGATACGCTGCACTCGCTCAGGGATCGCCTCGCGCCGCGCTTCTGTCGCGCCGTCCATGCGATCTGGCCGCGGAAGGCCCAAGTGCTCGAAGGCTGCGTCCGTCATCATCATTCCGCCGGGAGTTATTGCCAGCAGTCCGATTCGCACTAGATATTCGGCTCCGGGGGTCAGGGCGTCGGCTGACGCGTTCAGGGTGCGCGCGACGGCTCTTTCGCGCACCGGCCCCCCATGGAACATCTGGGCGATCGCCTCCAGGTACGCGCGGTCTTGCCGGTCCAGCCCGCGAACATCGATCCCATGCGCTTGAAGGGCATGCCGGGCCACGGCGAGCGCGACGCGGCCACCGGTCCAGGTCTGGGCGTAGTCGCGGACCAGCCGGAGGTGGTTAATAGCCAGACTCGGGATGCCGCGGCTCCGCTGGGCGATCTCGACTGCCGCCTGATCGACGATCTCCACCCGCAGCCTCTCTGCGTTGCGGTGGATGATCTGAGCCAACTCCTCGACCGAGTAGAACTCGAAGTGTTCGATCATCTGGAACCGGCCCCGAAAGCGGGCCGATAGCAGATCGGCGCGGGTCGTCGCCCCGATGAGCGTAAATGGTTTGAGCTGGACGGCGATGGTCCGGGCGTTGACCCCTTCGCCCAGCGTCACGTCGATGCGGAAGTCGTCCATCGCCGGGTACAGGAACTCCAAGACTGCCTCGGGTAGGCAGTCGATCTCCTCGATGAACAGGACCGACCGCTCCTCGGCGTTGGTCAGGTAGGGGATGAGGTCCCCGGGGGCGGCTAGGGCGGCGCCGCTGGCCGCTTGGCAGGGCACGCCCAGGTCGCGGGGAATGCAGGTGGCGAGGGTCGCTTTCCCCAGTCGGGGCGGGCCGTCGAGGAGGATGTGTCCCAGCGGCTCGCCCCGCTTGGCCGCCGCATCGACGGCGATCTCGATCCGCGCGCCGACTTCCCGCTGTCCTACAAAGTCGCCCAGGTGCCGTGGCCCAAGTCCGCGGTCCTCCTCGGCATCGACTTGGGCGACGGGGGGCATCGCCGCGACCGCCGCGGACCCAACGCCGGCCACAGGCGCAACGGGGATTGGCGGCGATGGAATCAACACGGGCTCTCCCCCCGTACCACTGGCGGGCGGGATGGGGGGCCGCTGAGCTACTTGGCGGGGCGGTTGCGAACGGGTTCGGCTGCCGCACGCTTGGTGGTGGTGGGCAGCCACCCGTCGAGGCGTGAGCCATTCAATGATCCTCTCAACAAGCCCCGCTCTCTTCAACGCCGTGACCGACTGGCGGCCAGCATCTCGCGGCCGCGAGGGGGGCACGCCGAGAAACGCAAGGGGGTCGCTTTGGACCGGCAGCGGCGGTGGAAGCGGGCCGAGAGGAGACGAAATCGCCAATCCCGCCTCCTCGGGTATTGCGCCGCCGTATTCGACCAGGAGGCCATATTGCTCGTTGGCGGCTCTAACGGCAGATTCTTCGTCGTCAGCAGCGACCGTAATTGACGCTGGTTGCCCCGTCTCCCGCTCGATTCCCGTGCACAAAAATCTCCGCATTCATCTGCAACCTTGTTTCCCGCGAGGAAGCCAAATCCTTATTCGCTACACCCCCGTGACCTTCGCAATCGTGCCTACCTCGTCCCCGTCCAACCCTGCCAACGCCGACAGGGCCACTTCACCACTCGGCCCCGGACGAAAACGAAGCGAGCACTTTCTTAGCACACCAGAGGAAGTTTCTAGCCATTTCCCGACTGGTATCGCTTTGGGCGGAACGGATGAAGCACCTTCCTGCGCCGACGCGAAGGCTCCGACCGCTCCCGCAGCGAAATCGGGAATAGCCAAAAGATCCTCGACGCCGAGATCGCCAGTATCAATCTCGGAAGTTCCCACAAGTATGTGGGCGCTTACGCCCGGTAAGTACGTCCCCAAGGAGAGCCTTAACACCCTGGTTACATCTTGACATCGATCATCGTTTGCGAATATATCGTCCCGGTCTGATACCCACTCGATGGAATGGCAATCTCCCATAATCTCGGCAAGAAGAACACTTAAAAAGTGGACGATGCGAAGCATGTTCTCGAACTGCGGCGCATTCCAATTGCTCTGAATGCCCGCTTCCCGCCTCCAAAGCTCGCAGGACGCCTTATTGCTGACAAGACATTTCAGCGATTTATGGACGGCGAGCGTGACGCACCATCCGCTCAGAGAATCTGCTGCTCCCAAAAAAGGCCCGACCTTTGATCGAAGGTAAGAGGATCGTGAAAGGCGCTTATATGCGAAACGCCGTTTATCGGGTAGGCCGGCACGAAGGTCAAGTCGCAGCCGTGGCCAGTCGGGCGACTGGCTCGGATTGAAGAGCAGGAAGGAAAACACGCGGTAAGGAAGCCCCTTATCGGGTCCGCTATAGTCAGAAAGAACGAAGATACGGTCACTCGTGAATGAAGGAATGCCGCGAGCCTGGAGAATCTCTCGAAATTGTGGAACCCAGGCCGGGAAATGGGGGCCGTTGCTCAACATGACAGACTATTATCCAACGCCGTTGCCTGACCAGCAAACCCGGCCGCTCACATTACCTTTGACTGAAGGGAATTTGATTTGGGCCGCCGGGATTGAGTATACCGGGGAAAACGGGTGGTGCAAGGGTGGACGGAGGGGTAGGGCGGCGGCCGCCCTACCCCTCCGTCCACCCTGCCAGCGGTTGGGAGTCCTTCGGGCAGATCTGGCCGCCGATCGACCCCCAAACAGCGGGATGGATTTCAGGGTGCGCATCGTCCCCAGGCCGACAACAGGCGTCGGTGATCCTTAGGAGGTCGCCCAGAACGTTTCCATGTCCAGGTACCCGGGGGCGAGGGGGAATTTACGCTGGGTACGCAATCTCGGGATCCACGATCCTCTCCGACGCGCCCTCACCCTAACCCTCTCCCGGAGGGAGAGGGGACCAGAAGAGCACTCCTATCCCGCCTTGCGCTCGGCGGGCGTATCTTCGGCGGGTCCCAGGACGAAGGGGGGGGCGGAAATCACTCGCGCAAGAGGCACGGCTTCCGGCCCGACCGGACCGTCGGCCGCGTCGTCCCAGGCGTGGACCGCGATGCGCTGGAGTATCTTCTCGGCCACGAGGACGGCGTCGCGGCCCGCCTCCCCCGCGACTCGCGGCTCCCGCGGCGTGAGAATGGCCTCGACGAAGTCCTGCAGCTCCAGCGACAAGGCGTCGACCGCCTCGAAACGCTTCTGCTCCCGCGGCAAGTGCTCGTCGACCAGGTGTTCCTTGTAGTAATCGATCTGCTCGGGCGAGAGGTCTTCGGCACGAAACTGCCGTCGCAGGAGCGTCTCGCTGGGGCGTACGAGCGTCGTGGTCCGCGTGGCAAAGTCGATGGCGGCAAACGCCCGCGGCGACCAGACCTGCATTCGGCGGGCCGCCTCGTGCGCAACCCGCGAGGCCGACAGGGTGGCCACGCAGCCGCACTCGAACTCCAGCCGGGCGTTGGCCACGTCTTCGTGGGAGCCGAGGATCGAAAGTCCCAGCGCCTCGACTTTCCGCAGCGGTGAGCGGACCATCGAGAGCACCAGGTCGATGTCGTGGATCATCAGGTCCAGCACAACGCCGACGTCCAGCGAGCGGAAGGTGAAGGCCGAGGCCCGGACCGCCTCGATGTACTTCGGCTTGCGGAGATGGGGCGCCACTGCGGCCAGGGCCGGGTTGAACCGCTCGACGTGGCCCACCTGGAGCACCACCCGGCCGTTCCGGGCGGCACGGATCAACTCCTCGGCCTCTTCGGCCGTCGCCGTCAGCGGCTTCTCGACCAGCACGTGGGTGCCGGCGTCGAGGAAGTCGCGGGCCAGGGCGTGGTGCAGCCGCGTGGGCGAGGCAATCACCGCGGCGTCGATCTTCCCCAGAAGCGCCCGGTGCTCCTCAAGCGCCGCCGTGTTGCACTGCGCAGCCAGGCGCTCGCGGGCGGCCCTGTCGGGATCGACCACGGCCACCAGCTCGACGTGGGGAAAACCGACGAGTTTATGGGCATGGAACCCGCCGAGGCGGCCGGCCCCGATCACGGCGATCTTCAGGCATTTCATGGTGGCTGGCAGAAAGCACCAAATCCGCGACCATGAGTACATGGTGCCCGGAAATCCTAAACAAATCCAAAATCAAAAATCAAAAAAAATCCAAAATCGCACGAGCCACCAGCCACTACTACGCCGCCCGGCGCTGCTCGCGGCCGCGGCCGTGCATCCCCTCGTGCTGTCCCTGGACGAAACTCAAGAGATGGTTCACCTGGGGCACCAACTGCCCGTTGCTCCGGAGGATCTCCCAGGCGTTGTCCAGGCCGACCTTGGCGCGGTAAAGGAGGCGATGGGCCTCGGCCAGGGCCTGGATCACGTGGGGGGCGAAGTTGTTCCGCCTCAATCCGACCGCGTTGATGCAGCGGGGCCGGGCCGGATAGCCCTCGACGAGCATGTAGGGCGGCACGTCGTGGCGGACCGCGCTCACGCCCGCAACAAAACTGTAGCTGCCGATGGTGGCGAAATGGTGGACGGCCACCGCCCCCGAGAGCGAGGCGTGGTCGTGGATGTGTACGTGTCCGCCCAGAAGCGACCCGTTGGCAATGATGATGTGGTCGCCCAACTGGCAGTCGTGCGCCACGTGGCTGCACGCCATCAGGAAGTTCCCGTGCCCCATGCGAGTAACGCCGTCTTCCTTTTCGCTCGCGCGGTTGATCGTTACGCACTCGCGGATGATGTTGTCGTCGCCGATCACCACCTTGGTGTCGGAGCCGCGGTAGCTGACGTCCTGGGGCTCGCCGCCGATGACGACGCCCGGGGAAAGGTGATTGCGGCAGCCGATCGCGACGTCGCCCATCAGGGTGACGCTGTTTTCCAGGCGGGTCCCTCTGCCGATCCGCACCTTGGGTCCGATGACGCAGAAGGGGCCGATCTCGACCTCGTCGTCGAGTTCGGCTCGCGGGTCGATCGCTACATGGTCGGCAATGCGCTTGGCCATCTTTCCTCCTTCAGGCACAGCGTTTCCAAGCTCCGGTTTCCTCCTGCTGCCGGGCGACAATCGCGCGGACGAGCTCGCCGTTGAGCCGGTGCCCGCTCCGGTAGGCCACGAAGCGGCCCACCAGGTCGCAGCCGGCCAGGGCCAGGTCGCCCACCAGGTCGACGATCTTGTGGCGGACGCACTCGTCGGGGAATCGGAGCCGGTTCCCGATCGGGCCGTTGGCGTCGAAGACCAGGAGGTCCAGGAACGTCGTCCTCAGCCCCAGCCCGCGGTCCTGCAACGCGGCCGCCTCGCGCTCCAGCATGAACGTCCGGCTGGGGGCCAGGTTCCAGGGGAAGAGGCGAGGGGAGAGGAGGATTTCCAGCGACTGCCGGCCTATGGGGTTGCCGCCGCCGTAGTCCAGGTCGTAGCGAACGACCATTTTTCCGGCGGGACGTGCCTCGATCCACGAGTCGGCGGTCCCCAGCCGCAGCGTTTCGGCGATGGCAAGGACCGGCCGCGGGACCCCCTGGTCCACTATGCCCGCCCGCTGGAGAACGGTCACGAACGGCAGCGCGGAGCCGTCGCAGCCGGGCATTTCGGGCTGGTTGACCCGGACCTCGCAGTTGTCGACTTGCAGGCCGGCGAGGGCCGCCAGGATGTGCTCGATCATCTCGACGCTCGCCTCGCCCCGGCGGAGCACCGTCCGCCGCGGCGTCTCGATGCGGTTGGCGACCGCGGCCTCGATCCGCGGACAGCCCGGCAGGTCGGTGCGGACAAAGACGATCCCGCTGTTCGGCTCGGCCGGGTGGAACTCGACGCGGACATCCCGCCCGCTCCAATAGCCGATGCCTTCGACGGTGCCCGCCGCGGCTATCGTTCGCTGAGTGCGTCTGGCTTGCATCCCGAGGCGTCCGTCATCCATGACGAAAAGGGGTGGAGGAGAGGCCGGCGGCCGGGACATCCTTGCCCCGCCGAGCCGGCGCGGGAAAGCTTATCTTGGCACGGTCACGCCCATGGGGCCGGTCGCATTCGCGGTCGCCGGCGCGATTCGCCGCAGGATCAAGGGCGTAATGTCCAGGTCCTTGTGCGAGTAGACCACGTTCTGCCTGATCGCTCGCAGGACGTCGTCCGGGATGTCCGGATGGATCTGCTCGCTGTTGTAATTGATCGCGACGGCGATCCCGTTCGCCTGGCAGCAGTACTGCACCTCCTGCATGATTTCCGTGTAGACGTTGTAGTGGACCTTGGCGTCGCGGAGGACGAACTCCCTCTCGGTCTGCTGCATGCGGGCCTGTAGATCCGACCGCTTCGTAGCGAGGTCCTTCTCCAGGCCGTTGTACTCGGGCGTGCCGGGGCGATAGCCCTGGAGGGTCTCGGCCATCTTGTTCAGCGATTCGGCTTCCTTGCGGAAGTCCTGCTTGACCTTGTCCACGTCCGCCTTCATCTGCTCCATCTCGGCCTTGAACCGCGGATGGGCCTTGAAGATTTTGGCGATGTCCACGACAGCCACGGGCGGGGCCGCCGCAGCCGGCCGATAAGGCGGCGATTGCGCCGACACCCGGTTCCCAGCCGTACCGATCCACGCCACGAGGGCCGCCACGACGGCCGCCAGAGCGGCCACGAGATAAGATTTTTTCACGCTGAGCGCTCCTTGCTGTTGCGACGGGTCTTCCATGACCGCCCGCGGCTCTCCCCAGCAACACGCGTCGGCCCATTCAACCCTTTGGCACATCAGAAACGGTTTCAAGGGAGGGCGGTATTCTGCCCTCTTAGGGCGTTTGGGTAAAGAGCGATTCTCGCGGTTTTGCGGGGCGGCCGCAAGCCATTGCCGCCCAAGAGGTTAGAATCGCAGCGATGGGTCATCGAAGACTGTTGTTTAGCGGGCGGGCTTGCCCGCCGCGTTGGAGGATGGCGTTTTCCGCGCATTGCCCGGCGGGCAAGCCCGCCCGCTAAACGAACTGGAACGACGCCGGCATCGATCGCCTATTCGCCGGCCGAATCGAGCTTCGCCTCGAACGTCTTGGCCGACTGGCCCCGGCGGACGACTACCCGGACCCGATCGCCGGCGGCATACTTCCGCAGGGCGTCGTCGAGGTCGTCCGTGTTGCCGATCCGGCTCCGACCGATGCCGACGATAACGTCGCCGGGGCGAACGCCGCTCCGCTGGGCCGGGCTGCCGCGGATCACGCCGGCCACCGGGCAACCGGACTCCTCGCACGTGAAATCGGTGATGCTCCCGAAAAAGGGCGGAAGACTGGCGCCGGCACGGTGCTGCATCGGCACGGCCACAAACTGCGGCCGCCCCTCCGACTCGGCCAGCGCGACCATCAACTCGGTCACGTACTGCGACACCCGTTCCATCCCCGCAAGGTTCAGGCCGTCGAAGGTGTCCGTCGGGCGATGGTAGTCGGGGTGCTTGCCGGTGAAGAAGTGCAGGTTGGGGATCCCCTTGGCATAGAAGGAGGCCTGGTCGGTGCGGCCGGAGGCCCCGGAAACTCTCGTCAGGTGCAGGCCCAAGGAGGCATTCGTGCGGTCCAAGAGCTGGCTGAAACCGGTGCCGGTGCCCACGCTGTTGACCGTGAGCTTGTCGTCCCGCAGCCGGCCGACCATGTCGAGATTGACCATGGCCACGGTGTCGGACAACGGAACCAGCGGATGGTTGACATAGTAGCTGCTGCCCCAGAAGCCCCGTTCTTCGCCCGTGAACGTAATGAAAACGACCCGGCGATGGGGCTTCGCGGGGCGCTGGACCAGGGTGTGGGCGACCTCCAGCACCACGGCCACGCCCGAGGCGTTGTCGTCCGCCCCGTGGTAAATCTCTCGTTTCTTCGTCCCCGGAATCCGCGCGCCGATGCCCAGGTGGTCGTAGTGGGCGCCCAGCACGATGGTTTCGTCGGCATGGGGGCCCAGGCCGGGCCACACCCCGACGACG
>JBEKCP010000239.1:0-8497 GCA_050014815.1 Thermoguttaceae bacterium
GGATCGCCGCCTCCTTGCTGGGCGGCCCAGGAGGCCACGGCCCGGCTGACCTCGGTGCGGATCAGACCGCTGCCTGCCGCCGAGGCGCCGCCGACCTCGCCGGGAGGGCCGCCGGCATCCTCCTCGGCGGCAGGCACGTCGCCCGGCTCGCCCAGATAGTAGCACACCGTCCGAACGCCCAACGCGCGGCCGGCGGCAGCCGGGTCCTGCACGGCGGCCGCCGCGGCCGACGGGCTGATGGAGGCCGGGCGGCAGACGTCCAATTGTAGTTGGTTCATGCTGCCGAACAGGCCCGTGCCCGGCATCCCCTTGGCCGAGTACGGCGCCGCGTTGTGCAGGTCGTCGGCGATGCGGTGCAAGAGCGCACGGGCCAGTTGGGCCTCTTGCACCTGGGCGCGGCCCGTCGCCGCCAGCCGCAGTTGCGTGCCCACCGCCATGCTCACCAGGCCGACCACGATCACGGTCAGGCCCAGGGCCAGAATCAGCTCGAGCAGGGTGAAGCCGCGGCGTTTCCTCATGGGCTCCCCCCGGCGCCGGACGACGACGATGAGGCCGGAGTCTGACTGGTGCTGTTGGCGCCGCTCGTGCTGAGCGAGGCGAGGCTGTCCGGAGAGGTCATCCATCGCACCAGCGAGAACTCGATCGGATGGCTCTCCGCGGGCAGGTCTTGCCGCACGGTGACCTTGGCCGCGATCAGCCCCTGGGAATCGACCGACGTGACCTCGACCGTGTATTGCCAGCCCGGCTCTCCCGGATCCGCGTCTTCCTCGACCACGGCGCCCTGGTCCGGATTGGGGGGCGTCAGGCCGGCGACGATCTCGGCCAGTTTGCTCTCGCAGAGCAGCTCGGCATGGCTGAGCAAGCGGGCGACGGTCACGTTGCGGACCGTGTTGCGCGCCGCTTCGCCGAGCACGGCAACCGCCCCCGTCAGGATCGCCAGGGCGAGGATCACCTCCAGGAGCGAGTAGGCCCCACGGGAGTGGTGGCTGGTGGCTAGTGGCTGGAGTGGTGGCTGGTGGCTGGTGGCTGGTGGCTGGTGGCTGGTGCGAACCACCAGCCACGAGTCACTAGCCACTAGCCACGAGTCACTAGCCACCATCTCTCACTCCTCCACCGAGAGGATGTCGCCGACGTCGACCGTGCCGGTCAGGCCGCGGAGATTCAGTTCGATGGCCCGGTGCTGGCCGTTCTTGAGCGTCAACTGGGCGTCGGAGGTCGTCCCGTCGGGGTAGAAGAAGATCGGATCGGACCAGTCCGGCCCCGCGGGATCCTGGGGGGCGGCCATCGCCTCGGTGTCGGCCCCGGCAGCGTCGGGAGCGGCTTCCAGGCCCATGAACTCGACCCCCTCCGGCAAGACCTTCTCGGCCGGCTGCTGTGGCGGCGCCGCGGCGGCCACGGTGGTCTGCGACGGGGTGCCGCCACCCGGGGGGTACCCGGCAGACGGGGCCTGCCGATCGGGCTGGGAGGCCGGCTGGGACAGGGCCTGCGACCGCGGCTGTGCCATGGGCGCGGTCACGCCGTCGCCGCCCCGCCGCGTGCAAAAATGGTTTCCGTCGCTGGAACGCCGGAAGGTGTACACGCAGCCGGACCGCATGGCTTCGATCCGGGCCAGGCACCACTCCGTGCGGATCATGTCGGCGGCCGTCCGCAGCCGGTAGGTGTCGAACTGGCGCTTCACCGACGGCCACGCCAGCGCGGCCACCGCGGCCAGGAGGGCCAGGACTAACAGGACCTCGATGAGGCTGAAACCGCGTCGTCGCATAAGCGTTGTCATTGTAGGGTGGGACGAGCGAAGCGAGCCCCACCACAGGCGTTATTCTTGGTGGGGCTCGCCGACCAACGCCACGCGTCGGTGCCCGTCGTCCCACCCTACGAACTGCATGGCTGGTTCACCAGTTCCCGATTT
Source organism: Thermoguttaceae bacterium (assembly GCA_050014815.1). Lineage (GTDB taxonomy): Bacteria > Planctomycetota > Planctomycetia > Pirellulales > Thermoguttaceae > JBEKCP01. The sequence goes on from JBEKCP010000239.1 coordinate 1,907, forward strand.
CCCCCTGGCTGCCGTCCTGCGGACCCAACGACCAGACGTCGTAAGAGTCGGGGTTGCGGGTGCCGGGGCAAACGTAATTGTACGGGTGGCCCCAGGGATCCAGCGGCACATCGTTGTCTATGTAAGGGCCTCGCCACTTCGTCGGGTCCGGCAGATCGGCTGGTCGGTGCCGCAGGGCATCGAGTCCCTGGGCCGTCGTCGGCAGGCTGCCGACGTCGAGCTGGTACGACCCAATCGGCGTCTTGAGCAGCCCGATCTCGGCTTGGGCGCTCTTGATGTGCGCCTCCTTCAGCCTCGGTCCGATGGCCAACACGGTCAGCGATGCCATGATCATCAAGATCACCAGCACCAGGAGCACTTCGACCAGCGTGAAGCCCCCAAAAGCCCGCCGACCACGCTTCGCGTGGTGCCCGCGTCGGCGGGATGTGTTGCGGCCGCACTCGGCGTTAAGAGAAGGTGTCATAGCGGGTTCCTTTCCATTCAATTTAGATGGTCATGCTCATTTTCAGCACTGGCAAGAGCAGCGCGATGACGAGGATGAGGACCATGCCGGCCACGACGGCCAGCAACATCGGCTCCAGGAGCCGCACGGCCAGGTCGAGCTTGCGCCACGTGTTTCGCTCGACGGAAGTGGCAATGGTCAAGAGGACGTTTTCGAGATTATTGGCCTGCTCGGCCACGGCGATCATCTCGACCACGGCCGGGGGAAAGCGGCCGCTGGCGCCCAGCGGCCCGGCCAGCGACTGGCCCGCCGAGATGTTCTCCGTCGCCTCGCCGATGGCGGCCGCGAGGACCCGATTGCCGGTCGCGTCGCGGGAGATCTGGAGCGACCGGAGGATGGGCACGCCGTTGTGCAAGAGCGTTCCCAGGACGCGGCAGAACCGCGAGACAGCCAGGCCGAGGAAGATCGAGCCGGCGAAGGGGACGGCCAGCTTGGCGCGGTCGCACCACAGCCGGCCTCCGTCGGTCCGCGCCCAGCGCCTCGCGTACCACAGTCCGCCTGCAAGACCGGCCAGCGAGACCAGTGCCCACAAACTCCGCGACCAGGCACTGACCGCCAGCAGGGCCTCGGTGAGAATGGGCATCTCGTTCTTCTCCCGCAGCCCCTTGAACAGGTCGCCGAACTTGGGCACGAAGAAGACCATCAGCACCACGACCACAATCGTCCCCATCACGCAGAGGAAGGCCGGGTAGGCGACCGCGCCGGCCGTCCGCTTCTTGAGGTCGTCCTGGGCCTCGGTGAACTCGGCCACGCGGGAGAGGGCCTCTTCCAGGAATCCGCCCTCGCCGCCGGCGCGGACCATGCTGACGGCCATCTCGCCGAAGAGGGCCTGGAAATGGCCCATCGCGTCGGCCAGCGACGCCCCGTCCTCGACCTGCCGGTGGACCTCGCCCAAGACCGACTTCAGGGCGGCGTGCGACGTCTGGTTGCCGAGCACCTCGATCGACCGCAAGAGCGGCACGCCGCTCCGCAAGAGGTCGGCCAGTTGGCCGTACGCGGCGGCCAGGAGCGAGCCCGGCACCCGCCGAACCCGGCGATGCCGGGCCACCGGGACTGTGTTGTCCAGCCGGGTCGGGTAGATCGCCCGCCCGCCCAACGCGGCGAGCGCCTCCCGCCGGCTCGCGGCCGTCACCGTGCCGCGGGTTGCGTTTCCAGAGCGGTCGCGGGCGATATACGTGAACTCGGTCATGGTCGCGCGTGTGCCGTGATTCAGACGGGGGTGAAAATTGAAGATTGCAAATTGAGAATTGCAAATTGCAAATTGCAAATTGAGCGGGGCAAACCGCGAGCCGGGATTTCGGGAAAACCACCCATGCCAGCACCTTGGACCAATTCCCCCCGCATAACGCGAACTCCTCCAACCTCAATTTGCAATTTGCAATTTACAATCTTCAATTTGCAATTCTCATCCGCTCTTCACGGCCTTCCGCGTCTGGGCCTTCGTCACTCGCAGTACTTCCTCGATCGTCGTGCGGCCGTCGAGCACTTTGCGCCATCCGTCGTGCCGCAGGGTCAACATCCCCTGGCGAATCGCCGCATCCTCGATGGCCCAACTGCTGGCCCGGTCGTGGCCCAACTGGCGGATCTCCTCCGTGGTCACGAGCAACTCGAACAGTCCGAGCCGGCCGCGGTAGCCGACCTGCCGGCACTCGCGGCAACCGGCTGCCCGGTAGAGCGGCCCGGCGAGCCGGTCGCGGGGGAAATCGTCGGGCAGATCGTCGGCCGACGGCTCGAAGGGCACCCGGCAGTGCGGGCAGAGCACCCGCACCAGGCGCTGGGCCATCACCGCCTCGACCGTGCTGGAGACCAGGAACGGTTCCACGCCCATGTCGACCAGCCGGGTGTAGGCCCCGGCCGCGTCGTTCGTGTGGAGCGTGCTGAAGACGAGGTGCCCGGTCAGCGAGGCCTGGATGGCGTTTTCCGCCGTCTCCAGGTCGCGGATCTCGCCGATGAGGATGATGTCGGGATCGTGCCGCAGGATGGACCGCAACGAATTGCCGAACGTCAGCCCGATCTTCGGGTGTACCTGGATCTGGTTGATCCCTTCCAACTGGTACTCGACCGGGTCTTCGGTCGTGATGATCTTGGTGTCGTCGCTCTTGATCTCCAGCAGGGCGCTGTAGAGGGTGGTGGATTTGCCGGAGCCGGTCGGCCCGGTCACCAGGATGATGCCGTGCGGCAGGCGGATGAGCTGCTGGAACTGCTTGTAAAGGTCCGGCTCCATGCCGATCTTGGCCAGCGAGAACTGCATCGCCCCCTTGTCGAGGATCCGCAGCACGAGGCCTTCGCCGTGGATCATCGGGATGACGGAGACGCGGATGTCGACCTCGCGGCCGCCGACGCGGAGCTGGATGCGGCCGTCCTGGGGCAGCCGCCGCTCGGCGATATTGAGCCGCGCCATGATCTTCAGCCGGCTGATGATCGCCGCCTGGAAGCGGTTGATTTCCGGGGGCATCGGCTGGCGCTGGAGCACGCCGTCGACGCGGTACCGCACCCACAGGCCCGATTGCTGCGACTCCAAGTGGACGTCGCTGGCACGCGACTCGATCGCCTCCAGCAGGATCTCGTTCACCAGCCGGATGACGGAGGGTTCCTGGGCCAACTGGGAGAGCGCGTCGTCGCTCTCGGCCCCCTCTTTCAAATCGAGCCGGTCGTCGCCCGATTGCGCCATCAGGCCGTCGATCGTGTCGCTGCCGACGCCCAGGTGCGTCCTGATCCGCTTGGCGATCTCCGCCTTGCCGGCCAGCACGGGCACGACGCTCGCACCGACCGCGGCGCTGAGCTCGTCCAGCGGGTAGAGGTCGAACGGATCGCTGGTGGCCACCACGAGGCTGCCGTTGGTCCGGCGGACCGGGAAGAGCGACTCCCGGTGGATGAACTTCAAGGGAAAGTCGTCCAAGAGCGACAGGTCGACCTCCGCCTCGGCCAGGTCGATGTACTCCAAACCCATCGCCTCGCCGATCGCCCGCAGGGCGGCCTCTTCGGTAATCATCCCCAGTTGGACCGCCGCCTGGTCCAGCCGCAGGCCGTCGGTCTGTGCCGCCCGCGCCAACTCCAGTTGCCGGGAGTCCAGAAGTCCCTTGCGGAGCAGGATTTGACCAGCTTCCATGGGCGGGGATGCAGAGGTGTGGAATGTCGGGAACCTGTTGGGTGGGGCTCGCTTCGCTCGACCCACCCTACTTTGCTCCATATATCATACCAAACCCCGGAGGAAAGCGAAAGTCTCGTCCGGATGTTGGAAACTGCGTGCCGTTGGAGTAGAATGGAAGGCTATGCGGATCGCCTGCCTATTGATCCTGGTGTCTGCAATCGCGATTGCCCAGTCTGCCCTGGCGCAAGGACCATCGGGCGAGGGGCGCCGCTTCGGCCCCAGGGGCCCGATGACGCAGGAGGAAATCCAGCAGCGGATGGCCCGCATGGAGGACTTCCTTCGCCAGCTCGATACCAACAAGAACGGCATGATAGATGCCGAGGAAGTGAGCGGCGGACGGGGGCGGTTCATCGAGGGGATGCTGTCGCGGGCGGGAATCGAGCCGAAGTACCCGATCCCGATCAGTACGATCCGTGACGCGATGACGAAGTCCTTCCAGGCCCGGCTTGCCCAGCCTGGCGGCGGGCCGTCGGGCGGACCGGGAGGGCCCGCCGGCGTCGCCCCGGCGCCCGCTTTGCCGGGCTTCGGCGATGCCGCCAAGGCGCCGCCGGTCGCCGGATTCATCGCGGCGGCCGCGCCCGGCCCCGTCAGCGGCTTCGGACCGCCCACCGCGGGCCCACCGCCCGGTCCTGGCGCTCCCGGGGCCACACCGGGGCTGCCGAGCGCCGCGCCCCGGCCGGCGGATAGTCCAACCGATCCGCGGTTCCGCGCCCTGGCGGTCTCCATCATCCAGAAGAACGACAAGAATGGAGACGGCAAGCTCGATCGCGGGGAATGGCCGGCCCAGGACGGGCTTGGCACGTTCGACGAGGCGAACCGTTTCGGCGGCAATTTCGTCACGGTCGAGGAGTTGACCATCCATCTGGCCGACCTGCAGCGCCGGGGCGTCCTGCCGTCGAGCCTGGCGGCCGGACTTTCGCCGGCCGGTGCGTCGGGCCCTGCGACCGGCCCGCAAAAGCCCCGGTCAGGACGATTCCTCACGCCTGCCGAGCGGCTCCCCAAGGGCCTGCCGGAGTGGTTCCTGGCGAAGGACGTTGGCGGCCGCGGACAGATCACCATGGCCGAATTCGCCAGCGAGTGGACCCCGGAGGCGGCGGCCGAGTTCGACCGCTACGATCTGAACCACGATGGGATCATCACGGCGGCCGAGGTCCTCAAGGTCGAGGCCCGCAAGTCTGCCGGAAAGCAGTCGAGGTAATCTCGCATTCCCCGGCTCCCAAGGAGGACTCGCCATGGTGCGCCGCAGCATGATCGGGCTTTTGTTGGCGGCCATCGTGGCCGGGGCCGTCGTGGCCGGCTCCGCCGCGGCCGAGACGGTCTACGACGTGGTGATCTACGGGGGCACCTCGGCCGGCGTAACGGCGGCCGTTCAAGCGGCCCGCATGGGCAAGACTGTCGTTCTCGTCGAGCCGGGCAGGCACATCGGCGGACTCACCAGCGGCGGCCTTGGCATGACCGACTCGGGCGACACGCGGGTCATCGGCGGACTGAGCCGCGAGTTCTACCAGCGGGTCAAGCGCCGTTACGACGCGCCTGACGCCTGGACCCGGGAAAAGCCCGCCGATTTCAAGTACTACCACCCCACTGCCGATGCGATCTGGCGCTTCGAGCCGCACGTGGCCGAAGAGGTCTTCCACCGGATGCTTGCCGATGCCAAGGTGCCGGTCGTGCTGGGCGAGCGGCTCGATCTGCGGCCCTGCGCAGGGGTTCTCAAGGAGATCACCCACATCGGCACGACATCCCGCTATACCTCCCAGGTTTGCGCAGGGGTCCGCATGCACGGCCCGCTGATCACGGCCATCGTCATGGAATCCGGGCGCGCCTTTGCCGGCCGCATGTTCATCGACGCCACGTACGAGGGCGACCTGATGGCGTCGGCGGGCGTTAGCTACACGGTCGGCCGCGAGGCGAATCGCCAGTACGGCGAGACGCTTGACGGCGTCCAGACCCGCCAGGCCAAGAGCCACCAGTTCGCCAGGCCGGTGGACCCCTACGTGAAGCCGGGCGACCCCGCCAGCGGCCTCTTGCCGGGCATCCACCCGGGAGGGCCGGGCGAGGAGGGCTCGGGCGACCGCCGCATCCAGGCCTACTGCTTCCGCATGTGCCTGACCGACGTGCCCGAAAACCAAGTGCCCTTCCCCAAGCCCGAAGGCTACGACCCCCGGCGCTACGAGCTGCTCGTCCGCTATCTCACGCCCGAGTGGAACGACATCTTCGGCAACCACCAGCCGATGCCCAACCGCAAGACCGACACGAACAACCACGGCGCCGTCGGCACGGACAACATCGGCATGAACTACGACTATCCGGAGGGCGACCACGCCGCGCGGGAGAAGATCGTCCGCGAGCACGAGACATATCAGAAGGGGCTGATGTGGTTCCTGGCCAATGATCCCCGCGTGCCGGAGCCGGTCCGCCGGCGGGTCGGCCGCTGGGGGCTGGCCAAGGACGAGTTCATGGACAACGGCAACTGGCCGCACCAGATCTACGTCCGCGAGGCCCGCCGCATGGTGAGCGATTACGTGGTCACCGAACAGGACTGCCGCAGCCTGCGGGTCGTGTCCGATCCGGTCGGCATGGGGTCCTACAACATGGACTCGCACAACGCGCAGCGTTACGTGACCGCCGACGGCGCGGTCCGCAACGAGGGGGACGTCGAGGTCAACCCGGGCGGGCCGTATGTGATCTCCTACCGGGCGATCCGCCCCCGGCCGGGCCAGTGCCCCAACCTGCTCGTGCCCGTCTGCCTCTCCTCCTCGCACATCGCCTACGGCTCGATCCGGATGGAGCCGGTATTCATGATCCTGGGCCAATCGGCGGCCACAGCGGCCGTCCTTGCCCTCGAAGCAGGCCAGAGCGTCCAGAAGATCGACTATGCCAAGCTCCGCGCCCGGCTGGACCGCGACGGCCATATCTTGGTCGCCCCGCCGAAACGTAC
>JBEKCP010000240.1:0-8484 GCA_050014815.1 Thermoguttaceae bacterium
AGACCACGCTTCGCACGGTGCCCGGTCGGCGAGCCCCACCGTTGCAAATCTGGCCGCTTCTGGTGGGGCTCGCCGACCATGCTTCGCACGGTGCCCGTCGACCCACCCTACATGCTCCAACGCCGTCAGCCGGCGGTGGTTTCGGGCATGACCAGCCAGGTGTCGTCCTTGGGATCCAAGTCCTCGAGGCGGGACTTGGTATCCAACTTGACCCCGCGGCTATAGGCCCACCAGTTGCTGTCGTGGTGGAACTCGGCGGGGTCGATCATCTCGCGGACGTAGTGTTCCAACGCCCGGCTGACGGTGTCGCGCGGCGTAATTCGCCGGTCCTGGTTGAGGTCCAGCGACATGCGTCTCTGGCGCGAAACGTCCATCATGGTGACGGCAGCTACCATAGAGAAACCTCCATTCAAAACAGGACACACGAAACTTCGACTTCACAGTGTCAATCGTTGCGATCGTTTCCGCCCGGCGGAAAGATCCTCCCATACCACTCCCGCACGCAGGGGCATTCGGCCAGCAGGCGGAGCGGCCGGGCATGGCGGGCGGCGACCGCCACGGCCCTGGCCGCCGCGGCCAGCCACGCCGGCCCCAAAACGCCCGCGTGCAGCCTCGCTTCCGCCACCAACTCGTCGCCGGCCAGCGCGTAGCGGGCCAGTCGCAACTCGCCGTTGAGCTGCAAGGCCGCGCCCGCCACGACTTCCCGGTTAAGGGGCTCCACGGCCAGGATCGCAGCGGAGAAGCAGAGATCCGCTCTCTTTCCGGGCACGGCGGCCACCGCCTGCACCTCGCCGCCGGTCCGCACGCGGAATTCCCAGCCCTCGCCGCGCTTGGCCAGGCGGTCCTCGTCCCAGTTGAGCCGGGCGACGGCCGCCTCGACTTGGGCCTTGGCCGTCTCCGCGGCGACGGCCTCGCCCGCCGGGACCTCCCGGCCGAGGGCCGAGGCCAACCCTTCCTTGAATTCGCCCAGCGTGGCCCCGAGGTGTGCGGCGCCGTCGACCTGCGTGTCGGCCAGCAGCCACATGGCCTGGTGAACTTGCGCGAACCGGAGATTGCCCGGCAGCGCGTGGTTCCGCCGCATCGCCTCGGTCGGTTCGGGTGGTTCGCGCGCGGGGGCGGCCAGGTGAATCCAATCCTCTTGCTCGATGGTCACCCGCGCCTCCACGCCGCCGGCCGAGAGCCGGCCCGTGTACTCATCGAACATCTCGACGCCGAGTTTCCCGTCGAGGTCCGGCCGCGAGGACTTGCCTCCGCGGGCCAGCAATCTGTCGAGTAAATCGTTCATGGCAACGCCTCCTCGGCAAAGGGGGATCAATACAACGGTTCCATGGGCGGCAGGTCTCGCAGAACCTCTTCGGCGCGGGTTGCAAACAGCTCGGCCGCCTCCCGATTCAAGGGCGACGAGCAGCGGTACACCGAGTACGCGAAAATCGCAATCAGGGCCGGCAGGAGCGTTTCGAGCGAAACCACGCCCGCCGGCAAGTGGGCGCACACAAACCCCTCCCGCAACGAGACGTTCGGATGGAACATCCGCACATGACGATCCAGGATCACGGCCACGGTGGGGATGTCCGGCGGCTGCGACGCGGCGAACAAGTCGCGGCGATAGGCGATTTGCCCGGTAATGGGCCCGGGGTGCAGCTTGACCGGCCCACCCGGCGCCTCTTGGCAGAGGTAGGGGCGGTCGAGCTCGAAGCGAAGATTCCGCGGCGGGAAGCACAACGGCGTAACCCGCAGCTTCCGGGTCTTCGAGAGCAGGTTCTCTTCGGCCTCGCGGAAGTTGTTCTCGAAGAACATCCGAGCGACCTCGCCTTCGAGCGTGTCGTCGTGATCGTCCCCGGCGGCCTCCATCGCCTGGGAAAAGATCTTTTCGATCTCCCGCAGGATGTCCCGAGGGATGGGCGTTTCCCCAACTCCCCTCTCCCCTTCCGGGAGAGGGGCAGGGGGTGAGGGCGCGCCGCGATGAGAACACGACATTATCCCTTGACGATTGCTTGCTTCGCTCATGGCTTTGTTCCTCGTGATGTTCTTCAGCGGAGAACGATCCGTATTGGGGGCACGTTGTCGGCTCGGCCGATCAGCATCGCACCTTGGGCGGGCAGACCCAGGTCGGCCAAGGTGCGGTCCAGGGCCCCGAGGTGTTCGGCCTCGGAGAAGGTCAGGGCGGCCCGGTCGCTTCCCCATTGCCACCTGGCGGCGGAGCCGCAGCGGCGACACGCCGGCGGGCTGGCCCACCAGGTGCCGACCGCGGGCTCCGTATCACCGCAGTTCGAGCAGGTGGCGGCCGTCCAGAATGGGTGGTTGAATGCCTCCAGGCGGAAAAAGGGGACAGTCCCCATTTGCCGGAACGGCCCGCGACCAACGTTCCGTCGGTGCCCGGCTTCGCACAAATGGGGACTGTCCCCTTTTTCGGCCGTGGCTTCCAGCCGCTCGGCCAACAGTGCGAATGCCTCCCGCAGCGTACACGCGTCCGCGCCGGCCTCGACCTGCTCCCACGCCCAACGCCGGTGGCGCGAGATGCACCCCGCCGAACGGACGAGCCGCTGATCGAGAATCTGCATATTGTCCAAGTCGATGATCGTCTCGCGATCGAAGACTTCCGGATCGCCGGCCGCCAGCCGCATGGCGCACTGTAGCGCGGCGCCGGCCACGACCCCCGCGGTGGCGTTGGTGGCGATGGTTGGCGGCGGCGTGTCGGGGGCGCCCGGGCAGGGCGTCCGCGGCAGCGATTTCAGGAGGTGTTTCACTTCCCAGGGGCACATCTGGCAGGCGTGGCCGCCGCCGCCGTGCGAGACGAGCACCCGCCCGCGGTTGAAGTGTCCCGACCCGTCCACCGCCACCCGCACGAGCGGGACCCCCAGGCCGTTGGAAACCTTGGTGAGATAGCCGGCCAGGGTCGGGTCGTCGGTCGCGTCGATGATCAGGGTGGCGGCGGCGAAGACGCCGATGCCGACGTGCCGCAGGTCGGCGTGCAGGGCTTCGGCGCGGCCCGGATTGATCGCGGCACACGTTTTGGCCAGGGCCACCGCCTTACTCCGGCCGCAGCCGCCATACGCCCGGCCGATCTTGAGCGGGTCGGTGATCCGGCCCATGTCGGCCACCCTCACGCGGGCCCCGGCTCTCACCGCCTCAGTTGCCAGCGGCGTCCCGAGCATCCCCGCGCCGCCGATCAGCAATAAGGATTGCGACCAGCGCTGAAAGGCTCCCGTGGCGCGGAACGGACTCGTCTCGGGCAGCCGGCTGAGGCTGGGAGGGGATGTCGTCGGTCGGGCAGGCGATGTCGTTGCTGTCATGATGGTCTCCTTGGTCTTCCATAGCGAGGACCTTCTTACGTCTTGCCCCGGCCGCGGCGGCCGGCGCCCAGCAGGCCCAGCAGCTCGGCCAGCCCGGCGCCGTTGGCCGCCGCGGCCGGCGGCGCCCATTCGCCTTGGGTCGGGTCGTGCCGGCAATATTCGCAGGGCCGCCCCAGGGCGTAGGCCCGTTCGCTGAAAATCGTGCCGCAGCGGCAGATAACGATGCGATCGCCCGGCCGCAAACGGGCCTTGGTGCGGCCGCACCGCTGCCCATCGCCATGAAGGGCCGGGTCGTACTCGGCCGGATCGGCCTGCTGGCTTTCGGCCAGCGACACCGACAATTCGCCCCACTGCAACCGGTCTTCGTGGCCGAGCTGGTGAAGGCCGGGCCGAAGCGGCTCGCGATTGGCCGAGACGGCCTGGTCAAGGGCGTCGGGCACGATCGCGGCCACCGCCGCCTTCTTGCCGACGTTGGCCGGCAAGAGCAAGACGCCATCGGCGGTGTCGGCCGACGCCCCCTGCCCCGGGGCCGCCAGTCCGGCGGCCGACAGCCAGACCGGGCCGGCCAGTTCCATCTTCTGCGGCGCCTCTTTGCCGCAGGCGTGCCAGAGAACGAATCTTCTGCCCATGGTTTCCTCCGGCTGATGTCGCAAGACATCCGCTAGGATAGCGTCTCAAACCACGATCCCACGCCGATCCACCGCCGATCTCAAAGATTGAGGCACGGACCATCGGCGCAATGTTCCCCCATGAAACGCTTTAGGAAACCCGGCCCCATGAGCCGGTCACAGAATCGGCTCGACAATCCCGACTTTCGTCGTCAGAAACCCGAACTTCGAGCCGCGTGCATCGAGCAAGAAGTCCGAATCGGTAGCCATCGGCTGGCTGGAGCGATTCGTGGCCTGCTACACGCGAGAATCCAACTTGAACCAACTGCCCGAAAAACGGAGACCGTAGCAACGATGTTGGGCCTGGAGTCGTCCCAACACAAAAACGAATCACGAAAGCCCGAAAGAGGCGAAATCCCGAAAGAGAAGGCAGGGGGCGACGAGCGGGGGATTCCAGATACCAGTTATCGCGGAAACCAGTAATGGTATCTCAGTTTTCCCCAATTTTCAAGACCGCGGCATCGCCGTCAATCTTCAGGAGTTGCGCCTCGATCGTGAACTTGCCGTCGGCGGTGGTCCAGGTCCGCAGCGGCTGCCCCCGCCTTCGCGGCGGGCCGGGGAAAGGGGGACGGGCGCGCTTATTGACGGAGCAAGAAGGCTCGCCTCCCCCCCTTTCCTCCCCTGATGCCGGTGGTCATTTCCCCGGCAGTTTCGAAACGAACTCGTAAGTGCCCGAGCCGACGGCCAGCACGGCCCGGCCGCCTTCCATGCGGACCAGCTTGACGCCGTCGGCCTGGTCCAGGGGCTTGCCGCCCTCGGTAACGTCGGCGGCCGTGTCGGCCGGAACGAGCACGGTGGCCGTGGTGTTGGCGGGCACTGCTACGGTGAGGCGGAACGTGCCGCCGGCGAGCTTCCAATCGCTCACGATCCACCCGTGGATGCCCCGATAGCCGACCTTGGCCGCGGTGAGGCCGCCGCCGGGCTGCGGGGCCACGATGACCCGCCGGTAGCCGGCGCCGTCGCTGCGGATGCCGCCGATGTTCTCGACCATCCACTGGTAGACGGCGCCGAACGCATAGTGGGCGAACGAGTTCATGCCCACGTCCTGGAACCCCCGCTCGGGCGTCCAACCGTCCCAGCGCTCCCAGATGCTCGTGGCGCCGTGCTTGATCGAGAAGCCCCACGAGGGGAACGTGTCGTTGCCCAACAGGCGATAGGCCACGTCGTTGCGGCCGATCTTGGTCAGCACGAGCATCAGGTCCTTGGTGCCGACGAAGCCGGTCGAGAGATGCCCGCCGCGTTGCTCGATGTCCTCGACGAGGTACCTGGCCGCCGCCTTCCGCTTCTGCTCGTCGAGCAGGTCGAAGGCCAGGGCCAGGACGTAGGCGGTCTGCGTGTTGCCCTGGATGCGGCCGTCGTCGGCCACGTAGGCCCGGTTGAAGGCCGCCTTGATCTGCTCGAACAGCTCGCGGTACTTCGCCGCGTCCTCGGTCTTGCCGAGGGCTTCGGCCGCCCGGGCGGTCAGGTGCGTGCTGTAGGCGAAATAGGCCGTGAATATCACCTGGTTCGGCGTGTTGGCCCTGATGTTGAGCCAGTCGCCGAAGCAATGGAACCTGGCCGGGGGCAGGAGATCGGGCGTCGAGCGATTCTTGCAGAAGTCGATGAATCGCGTCATGGCCGGGTAGTGCCGGGCCAGCAGCCGCCGGTCGCCGTAGACCTGGTAGATGGTCCAGGGGCAGATCACGCCGGCGTCGGCCCAGGCCGGCCCGCCGTCCGCTCCCGCCGTCTTCAGCGGCGCGACCATCGGGAACTGGCCGTCGGCCCGCTGGGCGTCATCCAGGTCGACGAGCCACTTTGTGAAGAACGCCTGCACGTCGGCATTGAGCGTCGCGGTGCGGACGTAGGCCTGGGCGTCGCCGGTCCAGCCCAGCCGCTCGTCGCGCTGCGGGCAGTCGGTCGGGATGTCGATGAAGTTCGACCGTTGCGTGTAGTAGACATTCTTGTGGAGCCGGTTGAGCATGGGGTCGGAGCAGTCGAAGCGGCCGACGATGGGCGTGTCGCTCGACAGGGCCAGCCCGACGACCGTATCGTCGGCCGGCCGGGCCGGCAGCCCGGCGACCTCGACGTACTGGAATCCGTGGAACGTGAACCGCGGCTGCCACGTTTCGACCCCGCCGCCGCGGCAGACGTAGGTGTCGATCGCCCGGGCGCCGCGGAGATTCGCCGTGTAGAAGGTGCCGTCGGGATTGAGCCGCTCGGCGAAGCGGAGCGTGATCTTCCGGCCCGCCTCGGCCGAGACCGTGAGCCGCACGACGCCGGCGAAGTTCTGGCCGAGGTCCAGCACGTAGGCGCCCGGCTTCGGCTCGGTGATCTTCTTCGCGCGGAACTCCTCGTAGACGCGGACCGGCTCGCCCGGATGGGCCTCGACCCGCGGCGACAGCTCGGCCCCGGCGTCCACCGCCTCCCACTTGCCGTCGTCGAAGCCCGGCTCGCTCCAGCCGCCCAGTTCCGCGCGGGCGTCGTAGGCCTCGCCCATGAGGAAGTCGGCCTCGCGGATCGGGCCGGCGGCGGCCTTCCATCCCGGTCCGGTGGCCACGACCTGCGTCGTGCCGTCGGCGTATTCGATCGAGAGCTGGCCCAGGAGCCGCGGTCTCTTGCCGTAATGGTCCCGGATTGCGCCATTACCGACGTAGCCGCTGAACCAGCCGTCGGCCAGGACGGCGCCCAGGGCGTTGTCGCCCTGCTTGAGCAGGCCCGTCACGTCATAGGCCCGGTAGTAGACCCGCTTCGCGTAGTCGGTCCAGCCGGGGTTGAAGTACTCGTCGGCCACGCGCTTGCCGTTGAGATGCCAGTCGCCCAGCCCCAGCGCCGTGGCATAGAGGGTCGCCGACCGCACCGGTTTCTCCGCGCGGAAGCCCGTCCGCAAGAAGGAGGCCGGCGGCAGCAGGAGCGGCTTCCGCTTCGGGTCCGCTCCCGGCTGCGGCCCGGCCTCGCTCCGCGGCCTGTCGTAGCCGATCCACTGGGCCTTCCAGTCCGACGGTTCCAGCAGGCCCATCGACCACGCGGCCGGCGGGGCCCACGCCGAGGGCAGCGCGTCCTTGTCCCAGACCCTGACCGTCCAACAGCATCGCATGCCCGAGCGGAGCGGCTTGCCCGCATAGACGATGGCCGTCGTCTCGTCGCCGGCGACCTTGCCGGAGTCCCAGAGATCGCCGCGGCCGGCGGCCAGGTCTTCGGCACGCGACGCCACAAGGACCTGATAGGCAGTCTGCTTCTGGCCGCGCTCGGCCGACTGGAGCGTCCAACTCAACCGCGGCTCCTTCTGGTCGATGCCGCGCGGGTCCACGCGGTACTCGCAGCGGAGATAGGCGGGAATCACCGACGTCTCCTTGGCCAACAGAACGGAACCGGCTCCCAACAGCACACAGACGGACAGGGCAAGGGGCTTCATGGGGATCGTCTCCAGGAGTAACCGTTAGGAATTGTGACTGGTCTTGATCGCACGCGAGAGTTCTGAATACCAAGATACGAAACCAGATCGAACAACGCAAGCCACTGTTGCGGCACGGTCAGGAGACCGTGCCATAACGGAGGAAGGGGCCCAGCAACGGGTCACGCCACCCGCGCGGCTTTCGCCCGGGCTGACAGACGCCGCCGCCGAGGGTAAAATAGCGAAGCCCGTGGAATCTCGGGCCCAACAAATCGAAAATTGCAACCAACTTGGAGGAATAATGCCAGCGTACATAGTCTTTATCCGCGAGAGCACCCGCGACGCCTCGGAGCTTGAGACCTACTCGCAAAAGGTCGGCGCCACCTTGGCCGGTCATCCGGTCACGGTGCTGGCCGCCTACGGCCGTCACGAGGTGCTCGAAGGCCCGGACGTGGAGGGGGTCGTCATCGTGGAGTTTCCCTCCTTTGACGAGGCGAAGGCGTGGTACCAGAGCCCCGCCTATCGCGAGGTGCGAGAGCATCGTTTTCGGGGCGCCGACTATCGGGCCGTAATCGTCGAGGGCGTGTGATGAGGCGATGGTTGACACCCCCCGCATAAGGCATGCGTGTCTCCTCGGTGCATGGTAGGGGGGGGGGCACACGCCAGGATCCCCCAACTTGGGGCTGCCAAATACTTGCAAGGGCCGTAGAGGCATGGTAAAGTAGGGGCACTGTCGCAAACGGAGCGCGGGCGGCTTGGCCACACGTTGCGGACAAGGCGGGCCCGCTCCATCGACAATCGCCGTATCGAGGCAGCGTTCCGATGTAACCTGGCCCTGTTGCTCGTCGCGTAAGCCGTTGGCTTCGCCGCGGGCCATTCTGGTCTGGGTTCCTCCCGATGTTTGTGATCCGTCGCGTGCTGCGCGCGTGGCACGCGGCGGTTGATGCTTAGAACCGTCCTACAAATTGCAACACAGGAAACAACTGATGTTCGGCAAAGCACTCGTGAGGGGTTTTTTGGCGGCGGCCGTGTTGGCCCCGGCCGTGGCGGCCCGGGCCGACACGATCACCCACAACGGCACGACGATCAATATGGACTTTGTGACCGTGGGCAACGCGGGCAACACCGCGGACGGCACCGGCTACGGCGCGGT
>JBEKCP010000241.1:0-8445 GCA_050014815.1 Thermoguttaceae bacterium
CTTGTTCTCCCGGAGATTCTTGACATGAGATCCTGCCTCGCCGCGATTTTGTCCCTGACGCTTGCTCACACCGCGCTGGCCGACGACGGCTTTCGCCCGCTCTTCAACGGCAAAGACCTTTCCGGATGGCAAGACGCCAAAGGCGGAGGACCGGGCACGGGATGGAAGGTCGAAGAGGGGGCGATGAACCTGACGGGCGGGGGAGGCTACATCTGGACCAAGGAACGCTTCGGCGACTTCGTGCTCGACCTGGAGTTCAAAACCACCGGCAACAGCGGGATCTTCATCCGCACCGACAAACCGACCAACTGCGTTCAGACCGGCATCGAGATTCAGGTCGAGCGTCCGACCAGCAAGCCCAACAAGCATTCCGTCGGCGCGCTCTACGACCTGCTCGCGCCGAGCAAAGACCCGACCAAGGCCAACGATTGGAACCACGTGACCATTACGGCCAAGGGATCGAAGATTGCGGTCGTCATCAACGGCGAGGGGGTCATCGATGCGGACCTCGACCAATGGACACAACCGAGGAAGAACCCCGACGGATCGGGCAATAAGTTCGGCACGGCGCTGAAGGACTTCAAACGTGAAGGGCACATCGGTTTCCAAGACCACGGCGCGAAGGTCTCGTATCGCAACGTGAAGATCAAAGCCTTGTAGCCCACCCTTCAGGGCCTCGTGTCCCGTACTCCAGGGACAAGTGCATCCCGCTCGACCGTCGTTGCCCGGGCGACCGACTCCTGCGCTGGCACAAGCCATGCGCTGAAAAAATGGCTCGTTGCCTGGGCTGAAGGTTACCAACGGCGGGAGATCGAACGGTTCTGCCGCCTGAAAGAAGAGGTGTTGCAACTCACCGGAGGAGAGCGGATTCCTCTTTCGCCCGAACAACGTCAACTCTTGACCGAGAAAGCCAAGGGGTTCGATCCCCAGGTCCTGAAACAGATCTCTGATCGCCCAGGGCGTCGAGCAATCCGGCTTGGGCCTCGCTCGGCAGTTTCGGCAGCAGGGCCGAGAACTTCCTGGTGGCCACAGCGCCTTTCGCCGCTCTTCGGCCAATCGGAATGGAAACGTGATCGCCTATTCCTTCTTCCCGGCCACCGAGAGCAGCCCGCGCGTCGCGGCCAGGCGAATGTGCTTGGGCTGGTCTTGACCGGCGAGCGACTTGTAAATCGCCATGGCGTCGGCCTTCTTACCGTCCGCCAGCAGACGCTCGGCGCAGGCGAGGCAGCCGTCGGCGACCGCCAGGTTCACGTCCTCGGGCGCCTTTTTCAGGAAGTCGCCGAGCGCCTTGGCGGCGTCGGGCGTCCCGATCGCGCCCAGCGAGCCGGCGGCAGCGATGGCCACCGTCTTGTCGGAATCGCCCAGTAGCGCGATCATCGCCGGAACGCTCTCGGTGTCGCGGCGAACGCCCAGCGAGCCGATGATGCCCGCTTTCACCGCGCCGCTGGTCTTCCGCACCGCCTCGCGCATCGCCTTGACGGCCTCCGGCCCGGGAATGCGCTCCAGGGCGTACCGGGCCATGTGCGAGTTATCCTTGTCGGTCAACAGGACCGCCAGCGCGGGGACCGATTCGGCCGTCCCCACGACGCTCAGTTGCCGGCAGATGAAATCCTTCGCACCGCGGGTCGAGTTGTCCTTGATCGCGGCCACCAACCGGGTTTCGAGGTCCTTGCGGGCGGCGGCATCCCCGTGCGTGGCGACCGCCGCGTCCTCGATCGCCCGCAGCGGTGCGCGGTCTTGACCCCAGTCGTAAGCCTTCAGCGCCTCAAAGCTCTTGTCGAGGCCGCCGCTTGCAGCGCCCTTCTCCGGGGCGGCCGGCGACACGCTTGTCAACGCCAGCGCCGCGGCGGCCACAACCAACTGCATTACTCGATACACCATGTTCTTACTCCTTGGTTTGGGTAGGTCGGTCGGTAATCTTATATCAGGTTAGGAGGCTAATCGCAAGCTCCCGGCAGTGACTTCCTCCTTTGTCTTCCAAACTCCGCCGCGAGCCGATTCAAGACGTCGGCGCCGGAGCGGTCACGTCAGGTATTGGCCCCACGGCTCGCGCCAGGAGCGGGTCATCATCCGCGTCGCTTCTGCGTCGCCGACGATCTCTTCCTTCACCGGATCCCAACGGATCTTGCGGCCCAGGCGGATGGCGATGTCCGCCAGGTGGCACAACACGTCGGCCTGGAAGGCGTCGTCGATCGGGGCGACCGTTTTGCCACGGCTGCGGACCGCGTCGAGGAAGTCCTGCATGTGGCCGCGGCTCTTCGGAAGCTGGATGTCGCCCGGCCCGATCGGCGCCTTTAGCAGCGACTCCGGCTCGGCCAGGGTGATGCGGCCGTAGTCCACCTCGAGCCGCCCCTCCGTGCCGATGAACTGCCAGTACTCGGCGTGGTTGCTCCAGGCGTTCGAGTCCGTGCTCTTCAGCGTCAGCGTCACGCCGTTGGCAAACGTGAACTTGGCGTCCCACTTGGCCAGCGCGTCGCGCGCTCCCTCGCCGATTACGCCCGTCCCTTCGACCTCGAACGGCCCGTGCAGGTGCGTGTCGAATCCCCAGATCGCATAGGCCACGGGGTGGATTCCGGCACAGGTCATGAAGCCGAGCGCGAAATCGTAGGTGTACCACCAGCCGTCGCCCCCGCTGGCGTAGCTTCCGTTGTACGGCCGCCACGGCGCCGGCCCGAGCCACAGATCCCAATCGAGGCCGGCCGGGACAGCCACCGGCTTCACAGAGCCGCCGGTCAACCCCTTGCGGATGAACACCCGAATCTCGCGCAACTGGCCCAGCTTCCCGTTGCGGACCAGTTCACAGGCAAATCGGCAGTGGCCGCTCGATTTCCATTGCGTGCCGAACTGAAACACTCGGCCGTAGCGGCGAAGGACTTCCCGGCAGAGCTTGTCCTCGTGGATGCTCATGCCCAGCGGCTTCTCGCAGTAGACGTCCTTGCCGGCCTTGGCGGCGGCGATGGTCATGGGCACGTGCCAGTGGTCGGGCGTGGCGATGCCCACCACGTCGATGTCGTCGCGAGCCAGCACCTCGCGGAAGTCGGCATAGGCTTGGCCTTTGATCCGCTCAGCCCAGCGATCGCGACGGTCCTTGCGGCAATCGCACGCGGCGAGCATCTGCGTGCCGACGCCCAGCAACTCATTGCCGACTGGATTGCCGCGGCCGCCGCAGCCGATCAAAGCCGAAGTGATCCGCTCGCTCGCCGGCGGCTTGCCCTCGGCCCCCAGCGCGGCGGCGGAAACCACGTAGGGCGAGGCCGCCAAAACGGATGCACTGCCCAGAAAACGCCGACGAGTCACGCGATTCTGTCGAGACATGACGATTCCCCCGGGTGGAATGGCACTGCCTCT
Source organism: Thermoguttaceae bacterium (assembly GCA_050014815.1). Classification (GTDB taxonomy): domain Bacteria; phylum Planctomycetota; class Planctomycetia; order Pirellulales; family Thermoguttaceae; genus JBEKCP01. The sequence goes on from JBEKCP010000241.1 coordinate 3,349, forward strand.
TGGCAGGCTTGAAACATGGACCTGTCCCCTTTCTTTTCACACTTACGACAACTGCCACGGCTCCCGCCACGCCCGGGCGAGCATGCGCGCCGCCTGCGGATCGCCCACGATCTCTTCCTTGGCCGGATCCCACACGATTTTGCGCTTCGTGCGGATGGCGATGTCGGAAACGTGGCTGATGATGTCCGAGTGTACGGCGTCGTCGATGTTGCTCACGGGCGTGGCCCGACTCCGGACGGCCTCGATAAAGTTCCCGCCGTGGTTGCTGCTCTGGATCAGGTGGACATCATTGGCCCCGAGTTGCAGCTTCAACAGCGATTCGGGTTGGCCGGTGAGCCCGCCGCGGGAGATGCCTACCCAGCCCTCGGTGCCGATGAACCGCGTGTGGTCGGCGCCGGGCTTGAAAGTCATGTTCACGCCGTTGGCAAAATGGATTTTCACGTCCCATCGCATGACCACGTTGTTGCGGCCCGTGGCGGGGATCGTGGCCGTGCCTTCGACCTCCCAGTTGCCGGCCAGGCGCGTGTCGAAGCCCCAGACCAGGATGTCCAACGGGTGGGCGCCCCAGCCGGCAATGAAACCGATGGCGTAGTTGTAGTCGTGCCACCAGGCGTCGCCGCCGGTGGCCTGGCCACAGTACGGCCGCCACGGCGCAGGGCCGAGCCACATCTCGTAGTCCAGCCCTTCCGGAACCGGCTGCGGCGTTAGCAAGCCACCGGGGTGGCTGTCCGGTGCGTACACGATGATCTCTTTGACCTGGCCGATCTTGCCGCTGCGCACCAACTCGCAGCCGAAGCGGCAATGGTTGCTGGACCGCTGCTGCGTGCCATACTGGAAGACGCGGTTGTAACGATTGACCGCCTCGCGGCAGATCTGATCCTCGCGGATGCTGACCCCCAGTGGCTTCTCGCAATACATGTCCTTGCCGGCCTTGGCTGCGGCCACGGTCATGGGCACGTGCCAGTGGTCGCAGGCGCCGATGGCCACGGCGTCGATGTCGTCGCGGGCCAGCGCTTCGCGGAAATCGGCATAGGGGGTGACTCCCTTGCCGAAACGCTCGCGGCGGTTCTTCCAAGGGTCACAGGCGGCGACCAACTGGCCCCCGACGCCGCCCAACCCGCGCCCCCCACAGCCCAACAGGGCCACGGTAACCCGCTCGCTGGCAGGCGGTTTACCTGCCGCGCCCAGCGCGGTCGATGTAATCACGTACGGGGCCGGCAGCGCGATGGCCGCGGCCTGGAGGAACTTGCGTCGGGCGATTCGTGGGTCCCGGTTCATGCGGAATGCCTCCGGATTGTCAATGATCGGTGTTCATAACAACAGGAACCAAAGTGGCTCATTATACTCCAAGCACAAGCTGCGGTAACAACTAGCTGAGCGACCAAGGCTCGCGCATGGGGCGCGAAAGCAGGCGGGCAGCTTCGGGGTCGTCGAGGATGGTTTCTTTCACTGGGTCCCATTGTACCTTACGCTTCAGACGGATCGCAATATCCGCCAGGTGGCTGACCGATCCGCTGGGCTGGATCGGAACCGTTCCGAGAATGCGTTTGACGGCGTCCTCCTGCAAGGCCGAGATCACCGGGCCGGAGTGGCGAAACGACTTGTATCCCATCGCACACGTCTTGTCGGTTGTGTCTCGATGATGTTGGTCCTGCTAGCGGCCTGCGGACCGTTGGCCGTACCGGCGATCGCCGGTTACCTGGGGCCCACTGCCCTGATCGCTTCGAGAGATGGCAAGGGCTTGTTCGTGGCCAATGCCGACGCGAAGCAGGTTGCGGTGGTCGATGTGGCCGGACGGAAGGTCGCCCGTTCGATCCCCCTGCCTGCGGAACCCACCGGCCTTGCCTTGAGCGCCGACGGCAACAAGCTCGGGGGGCGACCTGGGCAAGCTTTCCGAGAAGGACGTCGATGACCTCGTGGAATTCGTGAACTCGCTGTAGGGCAAGGCACTTACGGTTTGAGCACGACGCGGAGGGCCTCGCCGCTTTCCATGAGCTTGTAGGCGTCGAAGATTCCGTCCAAGGGCAACATGTGCGTGGCCAATTTTCCTGCCGGGATCTTCCGGCCGGCAATCAAGGCGACGGCTTGCCGGACGTGCTTGGGCGTCGAGTCGCTCGTGCCCACCAGGCGAATCTCGCCGTAGTGCAACGTGCGGCTGTTGATCGAGAGCATTTCGCCGCCCACCGGCAGCGAGGCGAACAGGCAGACGGTGCCGCGCTTACGGACCAGCCCCAGGGCCATCTCCTGCGGCAGCGCGGCCGGAGCGGCCACGATCGCCACGTCGGCCCCCAGGCCACCGGTCGCCTCCTTGACCACTTTGACCAAGTCCCGCTCGGCCGGGTTGACCAGCAGATCGACGTCGAATTGACGGGCCTGGGCCAGCCGTGCCGGGCTGACCTCCGAGAGGATGATCCGGCCCGCGCCTGCAGCCTTGCTCACGCAGACGTTCATCAGGCCCATCGGGCCCGCGCCCAGCACCACGACGGTGTCGCCCGGCTGGAGATTACAGTTGTCGATCGAGTTGACGGCGCAACTGATCGGCTCGGCCAGCGCGGCGTGTTCAGGCGGAATGCCCTGCGGGACCTTGATCACGTGGCCGTTTCGCAGCGCCAACGCCGGGATGGCCGTATACTCGGCCATGCCGCCCGGGTAGGTGAAGCCCATCGGCGCGAGCTTCGCGCACAAATTGTTCCAGCCATGGCAACAGTAATAACACTCGCCGCAGGAGACCGAGGTGGCCATGACGACGCGGTCGCCCGCTTGGAAGCCGACGGCGCCGTCGCCCACGTCTTCAACGAGACCCGTAAACTCGTGGCCCATGGCCAGCGGCGCTTTGATCCGCGGATTGCCGTGGTGAAAGCTCTTCAGGTCCGTGCCGCAGACGGCGCAGGCGTCGACCTTCACCAACAGTTCACCCGGGCCGCAGACCGGCTTGGCAATCTCTTCGACGCGGATATCGCCCGGCGCATGATAAACGACGGCTTTCATGGTGGGTGCTCTCCTCAATAGGCTCCGGCGTTGTCTTCCGGGGCTTCGCCCATGATGACCGCGGTGCCGCCGGCCGTGCCGAGCCGCGTACACCCCCGGTCGAGGAAGGCGCAGGCGCTTCGGTAATCGCGGACGCCGCCGGAGGCCTTCACGCCCATGACCTGGCCGACCGTCTTGACCATGATGTCGATGACCTCCGGAGTGGCCGAGCCCGCGCCGAAGCCGGTCGAGGTCTTGACGAAGTCGGCGCCGGCGTCGCGGGCGATCTGGCATGCCTTGGCAACGCCCTCGGGAGCGAGGTAGCCGGTCTCGAGAATGACTTTCACGAGCACGCCCGGGAACTTCTTCGCCTCGGCGACGACCGCCTCGATGTCGCGGCGGACCCACGCGTAGTCGCCCGAGAGGAACTTGCCGATGTTCATGACCATGTCCAACTCTTCTGCGCCGTCCTGCATGCCCAGCCGTGCTTCGAGGGCCTTCACTTCAGGGCGATGGGCGCCGTGGGGAAAGCCGACGACCATGCAGGTCTTGACGCCGGTACCCTGGAGTATCTCGGCGACCAGGGCGACGTCGCTGGGACGGACGCAAACGCTGGCCGTTCTGAACTTCTTGCCCAGTTCGGCGGCCTCACGAATGTCCTTGTCGGTCAGTTCGGCCTTCAGCGCCGAATGGTCGATCGTGGCGGCGATTTCTTGTCGGGTACGCATGGAATTGATCTCCAGATGATCGTAAGTGGCAACAAAATGGAATTCTCGAAAATCCAGGTTCAGCTCTAATGCATCTCGCGGCCGCCGGTGATGTTGATGGCCTGACCGGTCATGTACGCAGCTCCGTCCGAGGCCAAAAACGTCGTCACAGCAACCACGTCCTCGACGTGCGACAGCCGGCCCAGGGGCACCTTGGAAGTGAACTTCTTGACGACCTCGCTCATCGGCAGCTTCATCGTCTCGACGTAGTCCTTCGAAACGTTGTTCCACACGCCGGTGTTCTCGGTAATGCCCGGGCAGACGCAATTGACGCGAATGGCCGGCGCCAACTCGAAGGCCAGGGCCTGGGTCAGGCCGATGATCGCGGCCTTCGCGGCCGAATAGTGGCCCATCAGCGCCGATCCGGTCTTGCCCGACTTCGACGAGAAATTGACGATGTTTCCCGAGCCGGCCTTCTTCATGATCGGCACAACCTCCTTGATGAAAAGGAACGTGCCCTTGCAGTTGACGGCGAAGACCGCGTCCCAATTCTCGGGCGAGATATCCTCGACCTTGTTCCCTTGCCCCACGGTGCCGGCGACGTTTACCAGCACGTCGATCCGGCCGCCGAAGGCGTCGACCGCCGCGGCGACGACGCGCTTCACCTGGTCGTGGCGGGTAACGTCGGCGGCCAGCCCGCGGTAACGGCCGCCAAGCCCCTGCAGTTCGGCGCACGCGGCATCCAGCGCCGCCTGATCCAGATCCGTGATGAAAACCTTGCCGCCGGTCTCGCAGAATCGCCGCGCCAGGCCCTTGCCAATCGAGCCGGCGGCTCCGGTGACGAGAATGACCTTGCCTTCAAAGTTCACGGCTGATGCTCCTTGCGTTCCCGGAAAATCGCGGTTTGCGAGGCTATGGCCCCAACGCGACGCAAGCCTGAATTATACGGTATCCTGCGACGGTTTCAAGACAGTCAACGCCGCAATCCGCAAGATCGAGCGGTCCGTTCTCCGGTGGAGGTTGACGGCCTCTTGCACATCCTGGCTTGATCTGCCATAATCAAGGCTGCCTTCCGCGGGGCGTTCCGTGCGCCCTGCGCCCGCCAACTACATCCCACCTTCGCGTCATAGGAGAACCCATGCACGCCCGCTGCTGGCAAGTCCTGCTTCTGGCGGCCGTCGCGGCCACGAGTGCCGCGCGCCCGACGGCCGCCGTTTCCGCCGACGCTCCGAAATCCGATGTCCCGTCCTGCTTCGTCAAGCGGGCGACCTGGCAGGAGACCCTGCTGGCCTCCCATGCAGAGACCGAAGGCGGCCTGGATCTGCTGGGCACGATGCAGGACACGGCCACCGGCGGCCGAAGGCAATCGAGCCGCTCGTTTACGGCGTCCTACGATTCGCTGACGCGCCGCGGCCTCGTGAAG
>JBEKCP010000242.1:0-8401 GCA_050014815.1 Thermoguttaceae bacterium
TGAACGGGCCCTCCTCGGAACCTAACGGGGGCCGGGACATCCCCTGCATTCTGGAGGTCACATGATCTGCAAGTTCCGTCGCTCAAATGACCGGGACACCGGTTTCGTTGTCTACGCGACTGGCATGCTCCTGTTGTTCGGCGCCATGAGCGCAGGCAACCTCTTTGCCGCCGAGCCCGACCCGAACGATCTGACGTCGTTCACGGGGAATGCACCCGTTGGCAAGGCCCTGGCCGGAGCGATGGAACCCTGGGGGTTCGCCAAGATCTCTCCGGCCGGCAACCGCGGATTCACGGCGACCAGCGGCGGCAATACCGCCCAGTACGACCATTACCGCAACGTCCTGGTGCGTCCCTGGGTCGGACCGATCGAAATGGATGAAAGCAAGACGGCCGTCTCCATTCAGAACGCCCCGCGGAGCAATAATACCAGCTTGCTGCACGCGCGGATCATGCCGTGGGCAATCGATGTGCTGGCCACCGCCACCCGGCGTTGCGGCCTGTATGAGTTCGCCTACGCCGGCGACGACGTCTTCCATCTCGTGGTGGACGCCAGTTGCCCACACGGGTACTGGGCGTTCGGGACCGAGTTGCAGATCACCAAGGACAACGAACTGGTCGGTTGGCACCGTTATGGGGGCGGATGGGCGTCCGAGGGCGTCTTGCAGGACACCTACCAGATCTTCTTCGTCATTCGCGCCGACGTGCCGCCCGCCGCCGTCGGCACGTGGCGAGCCAAGTGGGAAACGACGCAGTTGCCGCGCGGGCAAAAGAGAAAATACGTGTTCGAGGATGCCGCGAACCCCCTGAAGCCCGGCAACCGCATCGAGAAGGATACGGGGTATCCTTCCATCGACAGGACCAAGATGGATGCCCGCGCGATCGGGGAACTTCAGGGCAAGGCCAGAGCCGCGCCTGCCGACTTAGTCGGCGGCTATCTCACCTTCCCAAGACTCCCCGGTGGCAAGTTGCACGTCAAGGTCGGTCTGTCGCAGATTTCCATCGAACAGGCGCGGAAGAATCTGGATTCCGAACTCCCCGGCTGGTCCATTGAAGAGGTCGAAAGGGAAGCCCGAAAGAAGTGGAACGAAGCACTGGGCACTATTCAGATCGAGGTGACCGAGGCCGGTCACAAGCAGACGTTCTACCAGGGCTTTCGGAATTGTATGCTCTGTCCCACGGACAAGACCAACGAACACCGCAAGGACCCGTCCGCGGTTTACTACGACGACTGGGTTGCCGGTTGGGACACCTTTCCCTGCCGGGACCCGCTTCTGATGCTGGCCGCGCCCAGACGCTATGGCCGGATCATGGATGGGATGCTGACGGCCAGCAAATATCTGGATGGTTTTCTGTTCGATTCGATGGTGTTGGACTCGCCCGGGCCTTACCAGACCTTCTGCAACAGCGAGATCTGGCTGGGCGAGGCCATCCAAAAAGACATTCCCTTTGACCAGAAGGCGGGATTGGGGACGCTGCTGCGCAACGCCACGCAGGAGCCGCCCGTCTATCTCGCCCGAGCCGTAGGACGCAACCTTCCCAAGTGGGGCTGCAACGGCAAAGAGCCCACTGGAGGGTTCGCCTTGGAAATGGCGGTGGCGGACTACTCCATCGCCTTGGCGGCGCACAAACTTGGCGATGAAGCGACCTTCGAGAAATTCCGTGAACACTCGCTTATCTACCCGAAGTATTGGGACAAGAACACCGGCTTGCCTTCGGGGTTCTTCAACGAACATTCCCCCTTCTGGGGGCAGTTCAATCTGCGGCACGACGTCGGGGGGCTGATTCGCTTCATGGGCGGCAAGGAGATCATGGCCAAGCATCTCGAACTGGCGAAGGAGAACTGCACGAAGAAGGCGAGGTATCAAACAACACGTTCACCCACGAGGGCCGAGTTGCTCGAAATGCTCGAGCAGGAGACGCCCGGACCCCGCAAGGGCGCGGTAGATTACAGTGAGAATTTCGCCTACCACCCCTTCGGCGACTCGGAGTATGTCTTCTGGCAGGTGCTTTTCCATTGGCTCGGACAACCTGACCGCAGCGCCTGGATCACGCGGGGGTCCGTCCTTTATCGGCCGGACCAGCAGGGCCCGATGGCGTTGGTGTATAAAGGCGATGACGACGGCGGCGGCATGACCTCGTATTATCTATGGTGCATGTTGGGTCTGTTCCCGGTGGCGGGTCAGGACGTGTACCTGATTACCAGTCCATGCTTTCCCAAGGTGACCTTCCCGCGCGAGGGCAAACCCTTCACGGTCGTCGCCGAAAACGTCAGTCGGGAGAATCTCTACGTGCAATCAGCGCAGTTGAATGGCAAGCCCTTGACGCGCGCTTGGTTTCGCCACGGCGAGATCGGCAATGGCGGGCGATTGGTCCTGGTCATGGGACCGCAACCGTCCGAATGGGGCCGGACGGAGCCGCCGCCGTCCGCGAGCGACAAACCGGAACATCCGTAGCCGCCACGGTGCAGCGCCGAAACGCGAGGAGGGCCGCGGCCTGGATGGGCAGAGGATCCGCCCTTTGGCTTACGCCCTTTTCTGGCTGGTGCCACGGATTACGCGTGCAGTACGCCGACGGTCGGACACGCTCGACGGTCATTCCAGACTGTAACATGACGTTCCTGGGGGTGCCATACGATAACAAGAATTGTTCATCTGCGAACGTGGAACACGCCGGCGGGCCACGCTATAATGAAGCGTGTGATTCCTGCCCAGTTTCCCACCGGCGTGCCGTAGACCGGCCCCCCCTGTGCGGTAGCACGGTAGCGCAAGAGCGGGGTGCGGACGGTTCGGTAAACTGTGAGTGACCGGCGGCGCGACGGGCTCCTGCGCAGCCTGCCCGCGCCGTCGTTACTGCCGCCCCGCTTCCTGCCGAAACCAATGGCGGTGAAGAGTCGTGAACGATCACCAGTTTCACCACCCCCCTTATCTCACGGAGACCTGACCATGCGACGTGTACTGTTCGTCCTATCACTGTCTGTTCTGGGCTTCTGGGCAACTTCTGTATGGGCCGCCGGCAGCGGGTATACGATCGAGGCCGCCTCCTTTCTCGGCGGCAGCGGCGATGACGACGCCGTGGTCGGCGTCCGCATTCAGGCCGATGGCGCCATCGTGCTGGCCGCCAACCTTGCCGCCGACTTCAGCAAGGGGTTGACCATCGGCCAAACGCTCGGTGAGCCCGGGCGGGCCGGCACCGTTGTGCGCCTCAGCGCCGACGGCCGGAAGATCCTTTCCCTCCTGCGGCTGGCCGACAAAGTCCAGGACCTGTCCAGCGACGGCAAGGACAACCTCTACGTCGCGGCCGGGGCGACCGGCGCGATCAAGCTCCCGCCGCAGGCCGACAAAGTCCTTTGGACCCGCGACCTCGAGGGCTCCTGCGACCGCATCAAGGCTGGGGCCGACGGGCACGCCGTGGCCGTGGTCGCCGGCAAGGGCGGCGTGGTCTTGGCTCCCGACGGCAAACCACTCGGCGTCGTTCCCGGCAAGGCTCTAACCGACGCATGTATCGACACGGCCAGCCGAACGGTCGTGGTCATCAGCTTCCGCAATGCCCACGCCCACGACGGCAAGCGCAGGGAACCGGTCCAAATCTGCTGCGTCCGCGGGCACGGCTACGATGGTCAGGAAGAGTGGAGGAACTACGACTGGTCGACCGACCAGGCATCGGATCGTTTCATCAACAAGCCGACGAACAACATGGCCGACACGCGGGCCTATCGCTGCACGATCGGTCGCGACGGCAAGCTGTACGTCGGCTTCGAGTCGGCCGGCGGCAACCATATTTTCCGCTATAGCCCGACCAACATCATGGAAAAAGGGCCGTTGGTGGGCGGCGATGCGTATCACCAATTTTACGGCGGCGGCGGGGCCGCGCACCGCACGATCTTCGCCCGCTTCGATCCGGCCACCGGCGCAATCGACTGCGCCCAGCAGTGGACCGGCCGCACTGCCGAGAACCGCTGCACGAACGCCCGCATGAAGCAGGGCGGCCTTGCGGCCGACGAGGGCGGCCGCATCTTCCTTACCGGCCTGGCCGGCGCACGCCTGCCGTTGGATCCAGACCCCTGTGGGACGGAACAGGCGGCGGGCGGGCCGTACCTGTTGGGCATGACGCCCGACTTCCGTGGCCGGCTGGTATGCACTCGGATGCAGGAGCAAGGCGGCGGGCATGCCGTTGACGCCCGTCTCATCGACGGCAAGGTGACCGTGGTCTACGGCGGTAGCGGCGCCGTGGCCGGCATGTTTGTCAAGAACGCCGTGCAGCCCGCCCCGCAGGGAAAGGACGGCTTCTTCGTGCTTCTCCGGGCATCGCCCGACGCCCCGCCCAGCAATCCGCCTGCGAAGCCAATGAAGTAATCTTCAGACGTTTCGCCGAGGACCACGATGCCCGAGTGAAACAGGCGGCCGCGTGAGGCTTGCTGACACTGGTGGGAAAGGGATGAAACGATCCCCGCGGCCAGGCAAACGTCGTCTGCTGCCGCGGGTAGTGGAACAAGACCGCCGTGAGCGACTGCGCGGCGTTTCAGCGAGGAGATACGGATACGAAACATAAGGAGAAAACCGTGTGCTGCCGCTGCTTGCAACCTTTTGCGGGAACGCTGATGCTGATCGTCGAATGCCTCGGTCTGTTTGCGTTGTTCGTTGCGATTGCCCCGGCGCAAGCGGCGGAAATCGTACTGCTGAATCCCACCGACAAGGCCCGATCGCTGGGTTGCGGCTGCCCGGCGGGCGCTGGATTGGGCGATCGTTCTGGCACACGCGGCGCAAGTTGTCCCGCTTCACGGCCGAAGTCATCGGCGACGGAACGCTCTTCGGCAAGGTCCGCCTGCGGTATCAGTTTGAAGGCAAGGCGGGCCTCGACCGCGACGTTCCCGCGTTTGCAGAGGTCGACGTGGCTGTCGCTCCCGGCTGGAAACACGTCGAGGTGACGGAACGGCACGAGATGTCGGCCGACGATTTCTGGGAACTTGAACTCAGCCGCGGCGGCCAGACCGTCGAGGGCGCGCCCGTCTTCGACACCGTGGCCGAGGCCGTCGAGAAGACGGGGGCCAACGCGACCATGATCTTCGTCCCGCCCCCCTTCGCTGCCGACGCCATCCTGGAGGCCGTCGCGGCGGGCATCCCCCTGATCGTGGCCATCACCGAGGGCATTCCCGTGCTCGACATGGTCCGCGCCATGGAGGGGGTCCGCCGCTCGCGGTCCCGATTGATCGGCCCCAACTGCCCCGGCGTCATCACCCCCGAGGAGTGCAAGATCGGCATCATGCCGGGCTACATCCACCGCCGCGGCCCGATCGGCGTGATCAGTCGCTCGGGCACGCTCACCTACGAGGCCGTCTGGCAGTTGACGAGCGCCGGCCTCGGGCAATCCACCTGCGTGGGCCTTGGGGGCGATCCGATCGTCGGCACTTCGTTCGTCGAGCTGTTGGGCATGTTCCAGGCCGATCCGCAGACGGAAGGCATTCTGATGATCGGCGAGATCGGGGGGTCGGCCGAGGAGGACGCGGCGGGGTTCGTCGCCGAGCACGTCACGAAGCCGGTGGCGGCGTTCATCGCGGGCCGCACCGCGCCGCCCGGCAAGCGGATGGGTCATGCCGGCGCGATTATTTCTGGCGGCAAGGGAACCGCCGCCGAAAAGATCGCCTCCCTCCAGTCCGCCGGCATCCTCATCGCCGAAAGCCCGGCCGAAATGGGCGTCACCATGCAGCGGGCCATGAAGGAATCGTAGGGTGGGTCGAGCGAAGCGAGCCCCACCATTTCAGGCTTGGCTCATTTCCGGCGGGGCTCGGTTCGCTCGACCAACCGTACAACTCGATCACATGGTTAGCGGGGACCGGCCCTCAGCGGGCGACGACGCGCGACACGTCGTGGTCCGCCGAAACGGCAAGGAAATCATGGCCTTGACCGGAGGCGACATCAACCTCAATCGGTCCCAGGGTGAAGTCGGGCTGTGCTTCCCCGACGCTGGGCACGTCTTCGGCCCGCTTCCCGACTGGCTCCTTCGACAGCGCGCGCCGCGGCCCGCCTGGTATCAGACGCTCAAAGACCGGTGGATGCCGTAGTATGCTCGTGCGACGGCGATGTCGTGAAATTACAGGGCAGGCCGAGCGAGGCGAAACGGCGTCCCCGGGAAAAAACGGTGGTTGCAAATGACCGCCGGCACTCTTGCCCGTCAAACGCCAGGTACAACGTAAGCGGATAGTTGCCGTCAATCGCCTTGTCGAGAGTCAGCACGTAGGCGGAAGGCGCAAGGCTGTCCGCGGTGTGTCCCCAGCCCGCTTGGATACTTCCCAACACTGCAATAAGCCACACCATGAGGACTCGTGTACGGTTCTCGATTGGCACCAAGTTGTTCTCCTATTTGTTGAACACCACATCGACGTTCTGCGCCGTCACGATTCGTACCGGCCCGAGCAGTCCAGATTCGGCCAGGGGCGCGTTGTTCGCAAGCTTGACCTGCCCACTGGTCCGCGTATAACGTTTCGCCGGGGGCAGGAGCCGGTCGCCGATCAAACGATTCGCCCACACATTGGCCACAACCACTTCCAACGTGTTTTCACCTGCCTTGACGGCGGATGTGATGTCCACGCGGAACGGCGGTTTCCAGAGAATACCAAGATCCTTGCCGTTGAGTTTCACTTGCGCCATCACCTGGACGTTGCCCAGGTCCAGGCACAAGCGGCGGTCCTTGCCCAACATCGCCGCCGGCACCGAGATCGTTTTTCGATACGTTGCCATGCCAGAGAAATACTTCACGCCGGTATCGTTGTGGTCGCTCCACGACATCAGCCTTTCCAGGGTCACTCGTTGCGGCGCGCCCCAATCAGGCGGAAAAGACAATTCCCAGGGACCGGTGACCGGTATTGCCTCGGGGATGCCTTTCGCCTCAATGACGGCTGCCTTGCCGCCGGCGGTCTGCAACTCGTAACGGCCCGGCAACCAGGCCAGGACATCCACGCGGTTCTGCTGGCCCGCCAGCAATTCCACCGGCGGCCAGTCGGGCGCCGGTCCGCTCGGGTCGGCCGCCACGTTCGTCCCGTCTTTGGTCACGGCGATCAGCGGAGTGTTCTTGGCCGCCGGCCTCCGAAAGACAACATCGGCACGTCGGCGCGCCCCGCGTAGGTCATGTCATCGCACGGCGTGCCGTCGTAGCCCTCGATCGAAAGGCGCAGTCCGTGCTGTCGCGCGAGCTTCCGCATGTGGCCCGCGTAGTTCTCGACAATCAGATCCGAGATCGTTTGCCGAAAATCCCACAAGAACCGCTCCGACACATCCGGGGTGTCAACCACTCGGCCAGTCAGGATCGGCAGGAAGCGGAGCGGATCATAACCGCGCCGCCTCCGGAACTCCTCGCGAAACAGAGCCGACCAGTTCTGGGGCCCCGCTTCCCAACTGTCGATGTGCGTGGCCACGAGCGTCTTGCCGTCGCCGGCCAGCGGCCCCGCGTCGGCGATGAGTTGCGCCATGAGCGCTTGGAAATGCACGTCCAGCGCCTCCTTGCTGAACTTGTCGCACTCCAAACCGGCGCCTGTGGGTGAAACCAGGGCGCCGGTCGGCCGATAACCCAACCGCAGCACCGTCCACTTGCCCGCCGGCACGTCCCATACGAGGCGATCGTCCTTGTTCATCTGCGTCGTCAGATCGAGCAAACGGTCCGGTTGAATCATCTTACCCGGTTCCATCGCCGGGAACTTGCCCGGCGGCGCGATCAAGGCGGGCTTCATCGCCCCAAAACCCGAGCAATAGCAGCACTCGAATACGGCCTTCTCCTTGATCCGGGGGATTGGATTGACGCCGTCAGGCGTCGGAAAGGCCAACACCGCAATGTCGTGATAGTGGGATTCTTGGCCCGGTTGCGTTTGCGCGCCTCTCGGACGGGGCGGCCAAAGAAAACCCTCGGGTTGCTTGAGCACGTCCTCAAGACGCCGCGGCCCTTCGACGTTCGTTTCCGTCCAAACCACCTTCTGCGATGCCTTGTCGGGCGTGATCCACGACCCGCCACTGCCCGACCAGCCGGGACCGTTATACATATCCAGTTCCATTCCGAGCCGGGCCATCTCCGAGACCGCGTACTTGAAGTTCTCCCGCCACTGGAGCGTCAATGTCGGCGGTGCGCCCATGATGCATACGCCGTGGATGCCGACCCGTTTCATCGCCTCGAGATCAGCGGTAGCCCCTTCCTTGGACCAGCCCCCGCTCCAGACCCAAAACACCCACGGCTTGGCGGAGTCGGGCGGACGGGTGAAGCCCGCTTCGAGACCTTGCTCCTCCGCGGTCGCGCCCGGCAACCACGCCGCCGGCGCCAGCGACACAAGCACAGTACAAACGAGCGTTTTCACGTCTTGAGCATGGCGATTCTCCGTTCCATGTGATTGCCACAACCCCGCAGCACATTATCGCGGT
>JBEKCP010000243.1:0-8382 GCA_050014815.1 Thermoguttaceae bacterium
ACGAGGCTCCTGTTGCTCACGAGGAAGCCCGTGAACGGGCTTGACACAAATTGTGGCTCGTACAGACCGTGACCGGCGTAAACGCCGGCCCTAATACGCCTTCGGCGGAAGGCTCGTAAACGAGCCTGCCTGCTGTCGTGCACCGCTTGCCAGAAAAGCTTGCCGAACCCTCTTACTGTTCAACGGCCGGCTCGACGCACCGCGGGTCGTCGTGGGCGGGGCTGTTGACCCAGGGACTCACCGCCGAGGCCGCCATCGCCTCGCTCGCGTATGGACGCAGCAAGTCCAGAAGCGACTCCGGACGGAAAAAGGGGACAGTCCCCATTTGTGCGAAGCACCCTTCGGGCCGTTCCGGCAAATGGGGACTGTCCCCTTTTTCCTCCCCGAGCCACCGCGCGTAGTCCGCTGGGGCGACGATCACCGGCATCCGATCGTGGACCGGACGCACCAGCTCGTTGGCGGCCGTCGTCAGGATCGTGCAGGACTCGATCGCCCGATGGTCCGGGCCCTCCCACGACTCCCACAGTCCGGCGAAGCCCAGCGGCCGGTCGTCTCGCATGTGAAAGAAGTAAGGCTGCCGTTGCCGGCCCGAGCGGCGCCATTCGTAAAACCCGTCGGCCACGACCAGGCAGCGCCGCTGGCGGAAGGCCGCGCGGAACGCCGGCTTCTCGGCGATGCCCTCGGCCCGGGCGTTGATCAGCCGGTTGCCGATGGCCGGATCGTCGGCCCAAGGGGGAACCAGTCCCCAGCGGAGAAAGGCCAACTGCCGCTGCGGCGACGAGCGCACCACGGCCACCGGCTGCGACGGGGCGATATTGTACCGCGGCTCCAGCGGCGGAACCTGCAGGAGAGAGAACTGCTCGGCTACGGCGCCGGCCGGCGCGCGAAGGGTGAATCGCCCGCACATGACACAATTCTACTCCTGCCCCTTATCGCCTTTGACGACGAAATCGATCGTCGATTGTCCGACCTTGCGGCTCTTCAGGTCCTCGACCGTCAGTTGCAGCGCGTGCCTGCCCGGATAGATCTGCTTGGGGATGCGGAGGTGGTAACTGATGAAGAAGTCGCGGCGGAAGTTCTGGCAAAACTCCTCGATGGGGGCGAACTCGTGGTCGGCCACCCGCTGCCCCCGCCCGTCGAAAATCTGGTAATTGCTCCGCAGCGAGGTGTGGAACCCCTTGGGCGTGGACTCGGCCGCGAAGTTGTCCACTTCGGCATAGAGCAGCACTTCCTGGTCGGGCGTGAACTCCGCTTTCTTGAACGGCCGGATCTCGCCGAAACTCTGCACCGACGTGCAGAAGGCGAGGTTGCGGACCGCCAGGGGCGAGGACTCGCCCAGCCGGGCGACGGCTTCGCTGAGGATCCGCTTGGTGTCGGCTGCCCGCCGCGCGGCGTCGGGGGTGCGGTCCGCGTCGAGCCAGACGCCCAGTCCGTAAAGCTGCTTGGTCCAGAAATCCTGCAGGGCGGCCGGAGCGGTCGGGATCGGCTGCAGGGCGTCCTCGCGGCGACCGGCCAACAGGTAGAGCATCCGCAATCGCGACTGGAGGACCAGATCGCCCTGGCCGCCGGATGAGCCATTGGCCTCCGTTTCCATCGCCCGAATGGCTGCCGCCAACTGCCGTTGCGAATCGCCCGGCGCCGGCGACTCGTAGCTTGCCGGCACGACCTGGGCCTCCGGGGGCTTTGCCGCGTCTGCCGGCGGCGAAAGCCGGTGCATGGCGCCCTGCGGGGGCAAGACGGCCGGAGCGGCTTGCCGCGGCGTCCGAGAACCCGCATCGGACGCCTGCGCCGCCGCGAGAGTCTCGGTCGGCGGCCCCGACCGATTGCCGGGGTCGCTCCGCACCTCGCCAACGGAAGACTGGCCGCCGCAGCCGGTCGTCGGTTCCGGGGAAGGACCTGCCGGGCCGGACGCCGCCGCTCGGGCCAGGCGGGCACCGGCGGGCGATGAGCTTGCTCGGTCGGCCTGGTCGGCCTCCGGTTTGGCGGCGGGCCGACCGGGGCTGGTCAACGAAGCGTCCTGCTGGGCCAATTGGCGGCGGTAGGCCGCTGCGGCGCGATACTGAGTCACCATCATCGGCCAAAGACTCGGCTCGGTCTGCCGCAGGTCGGCCATCAGTTTCTCTTGGGCCGCCGGGTCGACGGCGCCGACTTGTTGCAGTTCCGCGATGACCTGTTGCATGGCCTGTGCACCGGTATTTGCCGCCGGCGCGTTGACGCCGGCCGGATATTTGGCGGTGGCCGATGCGGCGGCCGCCGGAGCCGGCTTCGGCTGGACTTCGTTATGAGACGACCAGGGAGACACGGCGCAACCGCACAACGCGGCGCCGGCCAGCCAGAAGACCGCTTTATAGCTTGCGCGGGCTGAAATGCGACGTTTCGCCTTCGGAAACGTCTCGCTGTCGGCCGCGCACGCTACAGGAATCGTCTTGCCCATGATCGAGAAGGGTCGTCCGAAGGAACCCACGGAAGAGGGGGCGGAGGATACCGAAAAACGTCACGCCGTGCAAGGTGAGTTCGGCGGAAGCGGGTGCGGACGATTTCACGAAAAGAGCCCCACTTAACGGGTGGTAAGCCCGTTTAGCGGGCGGGCTTGCCCGCCGTGGGAGTCTCGATCCGGCACGGCGGGCAGGGCACCACGCGAAGCGTGGTCGCCCGCTAACCGACGGGTTCCCGCGCCCGCTTTGAGAAAAAATGGTCAGCCGGCGGAACCCACGGGCTCCATGGGCGCGGTGGCCAGGGCGGGGCGGTCGCCGTCGTGGCGGTAGGTGCAGTTGCCTCCGTGCAGGCATCCGGCGTCCGGGGCCGTTTCAGCCCGGCGGAAAAGGCCGACCAGGTCGTCCTTCTCGATCACCTCGATCACGCCGAGGCTCACGCTGAACTGGCACGGGCGACCGCCCGCGGTGACCGGCTGCTGCAACACCAGCTTGCGGATCCGCTCATTCCGCCATCCGTCCCCGGACATGCTGGCAGAAGGCCGTCCGGTTGAGCAACTCGGAGAGGGAGCCGCCCTGCGGCACGCCGGCCGCCCCGGCCTGGCCGCCCTCAGCCGAAGGCGGCGCGGAGTGCTCGGGCCTCGGCGGTTCTACGGCGACAGGCGGCGGGCCGGGCAACTCGCCCTCGGCGCTGAGGGAGACCGTAAACTGGCCGTCGTGCCAATGGGCACAGTTGCGGCCGGCGTTCTTGGATGCGTACAGCGCCTCGTCGGCCCGCTGGATGAGCCTCGCCACCTCCTCGTCGGCGCGGACCATGGCGACGCCGAGGCTTGCCGTGACCAGGAATCGCTGGTCCTCGAAGTGGAAAGTCGCCCTTTGGATCATCTTGCGGGCCCGCGCCGTGGCCTTTCGGGCCTGCTCGGGGGAGACATTGGGGAGGAGGACGGCGAACTCCTCGCCGCCGTAGCGCGCGACGACGTCCGAATCGCGGAACGCCCGCTGGAGGATCCGTCCGACGCCGCGCAGTACCTCGTCGCCCGCCTGGTGTCCGTAGGTGTCGTTGAACCGCTTGAATCTGTCCAGGTCGATCATCACCAGGGCGAAGGCGGGGCCCGATCGCTGGAAATCGGCCAGCATCGTCGCGATCTGGTCGTCGAACGCCCGGCGGTTGCCTACGAGCGTCAGCGCGTCGGTGCGGGCCTCGACGGCATGGGACTCGACCAGGCGTGCCTGTTGGCGAAGCTGGTCCTCCGTCTGGTCCAGCCGCCCCTGCATCGACTTGTTCACATCGATGAGCTTGGCCACAACGTTAACGATCTTCGCCGGCTCGCGTATGCCGTCGGCGGCGAGTTCCTCGTTGATCTCTTCCACGCGGCTGCTGTGCTGGCCCACTTCGCGGGCGACGTGGCTGGCCATGCGTTGCAGGCAGGCCAGGACTTCGTGGGCGCGGCGGATTTCCTCGGCGATGGAACCGGCCGCCGACTTCCGGTCGCGGCTCCGCAACCACCAGCCGGCGACCACGCCCAGAGCGAGCATCGCCATCGCAAAGACGATATCAGCGAGGATGACCATTGCCGACTTGCAACTGTTCCGCGACGACCGCGACGGTTGGCCCTGACAAAATACAATTCCCCCCTGACGAGGTATACTACTCGTGCGGGGCATACTCCTAGCCGCCATCGTGAATTAATAGCACGCGCCACCGGACGAGTCAACTTACCATCTGTTCGGGGGGCGGTGGGGGGCAGTTAGGATGGCCCGGTAGCAAACCCCATGGAAAGAGGGTCAGGCTTTCGCCAGAAGCTGTGCGTAACGGGCAAGGTCCTTTTCGGCCTCCGCCAGGTCGCTCCGGGCGCGATGCGCCGCAGCCCGGTTATGATACGCCGCGGCATACGTCGGATCAAGCTCGATCGCCCGACTGTAGTCGGCGATGGCCTTCTGGGGGTTTCCGCGTTCCGACCACGCACAGCCGCGGGCAAAGTAGGCGTGGACGTGCCTCGGGTTCAACTGGATCGCCTCGGTAAAGGCGGTAATCGCCTGGTCCGGCTCGTTGTATTCGAGGTATTCCAGCCCGCGATGATAGGCCTCTCGGGCATCCTGCGGTTCGAGCACGGCTGAATCCGGGGGTCAGAGGCCAGGTGTCAGGTGTCAGGTCTCAGAGAATGGATGAAGGAAAGCACGAAATTCCAAGCTCGAAATCCGAAACAAATCCAAAATCCAAAATCCAAAATCCAAAATCGAATCCCTTTGCCTACGCCGCCGTGCGAACGCGCATGGGCAGCTTGCGGATCTTGTCGATCAGGCCGCTGGTGGAGTAGTCGGACACCGTAGGCACCGTCGCGACGTGGCCGCCGTGGCGGAGCACCGTCTCGTGGCCGACCACCCCTTCAACGCTGTATTGGTCGGCCTTCACCAGCACGTCGGGCAGGACCCGCTCGACCAGGCCCTGGACGCTGGCCTCGTCGAAGATGACGACGTAATCGACGCAGGCCAGGGCCGCGAGCATGTCGGCCCGCCCCCGCTGGTCGAGGATTGGCCGACCCGGCCCCTTGAGTTCCCGGACGCTGCGGTCGCTGTTCAGGCCCACCAGCAGGCAGTCGCCGTGTTTGCGGGCCTCCTGGAGCGAGGCGACGTGGCCGGGGTGGAGCAGGTCGAAGCAGCCGTTGGTCATCACGATTCGCTTGCCGGCCAAGCGCAACCTCCCGACCGCGGCGTCGATCTGGTCCAGGGAGAGGACCTTGGGCTCCACGCCGGGGGTCAGGGAGAGTTCGGCCAGGATCTCGCGGCGGGTGAGGGGGACGACGCCGAGTCGCTCGACCTCCAGCCCTCCGGCTACATTGGCAACTTCGATCGCCGCGGCCGGATCGGCCCCGGCCGCCAGCAGGTAGCCCAGGACGGCCAGGACCATGTCGCCGGCCCCCGTGATATCGCAGACCTGTCGAGGGCGGGCGGGGAACAACAGGCGGCGCCCCGAGCGGTCCACCCAGGCCATTCCGTCGCGGTCCAACGTGACGACGACCGACTGGACGCCGAAGTCCAGGAGCCGCCGGCCGGCCTCGATGCCTTCCTGGGGCGTGGTGATTCGGGTGCCCAGGGCGCGGCCCGCCTCGGCCCGGTTCGGCGTGATGCACGTGCAACCCGCGTAACGGCGGTAGTCGGCGTCCTTCACGGGATCGGCCAGCAGGGGCACGCCCGCCGCGCGAGCCAACTCGACCAGCCTCGGGATCATCTCCCCTTTGCAGACCCCCTTGTTGTAGTCGCTGATGAGGACCAGGTCGATCTCGTCGATGCACCGGGCAATGCCCGAGAGAATCCGCTCGAAAGTGTCGGTGTCGATGGGCTCCTGCGTCTCGCGATCCACCCGCATCATCTGGTGGGGATAACGCTGTTGGGCACAGCCCAGCAGCCGCTCCTTGACGGTCGTGGGGCGGTCGGCCACGGAGAGGACCAGGCGGTGGTTGATGTCGTGCTTGTCCAGGAGCCGGCGGACGGTCTGGCCTTCTTCGTCTTGGCCGATGGCGGCGGCCAGGACGGTTTGGGCCCCCAGGGTGGCCAGCATCAAGGCGACACTGCCTGCTCCGCCCAGCCGGTGCTCCTGCCGGCCAATCCGCAGGATGGGGATGGGGGCCTCGGGACTGATCCGCTCAACGTCGCCCCAGACGTAGCGGTCCAACATGCAGTCGCCCACCAGCAGAATGCGGGGGCGAAGGTCCCGTTCCAGCAAGCCTATCGACGAAATGGACATCCGTGTCCGGCCTCCTGACTGACAATAATGGCGCCTCAAAAACATACCCGGAACGGGTTTTTCGGCCAAGAGCAGTTCAGACCGGCAGGGCTGCCAGCCGGGCCTCGAAGGCGGCTCGCCCGGCGAGGATTTCCACCCCGATCCGAACGGCCCACAAGGGCCGCTCCCCAAGCCGGCCCCGATCCAGCTTGACCAGGTCCTTCTCGGTACACACCACGGCGGCAACGTCGAGCCGCCGGGCCGCTGTAGCCAAGGATTCGAGGTCCCGGGGGTTATAGGCGTAATGGTCGGGGAATGCCAGGAACTCGACCACCTCGTAGCCGCAGCCGGCCAAGGTGTGGCGGAAGCCGGCCGGGTTGCCGATCCCGCAGAATGCCAGAACCCGTTGTCCAGCCAGGGATTCCAGGGGGGCCGCCATTTCCGGCCCGACCAGGGCCTGGGGCGCGTGGGCCAACTCGAGCCATCCGGCCTGTGGGGCGTAGCGCTGGACCGCTTGGCGGATTTCGGCCCGTTGGTCCGGCGCGAGGAGGTCTGCCCGCGAGAGGGCCACCACGTCGGCCCGAGCCAGTCCTTCGGGCGGCTCCCGGAGCGTGCCCCGCGGAAACACGTGTCCGAAGCCCAGCGGCTCCAGGGCGTCCAAGAGCACGAGGTCCAGGTCCCTGGCGATCCGCCGGTGCTGGAAACCGTCGTCCAGGAGAATCAACCGGCAGTGGAACTCGTCGATCGCCCGCCGGGCGGCCGCCACCCGATCGGGGTCCTGGATGTGCGGCACGCCGGGCAGCCGCCGGGCCAACTCCCGGGCCTCGTCGTTGAGAATCTGCCCCGCCTTGGCCCCGTAGCCCCGGCTCACAATGGCCAAGGGCACCTGCCGTGGGGCGAACCATCGGGCGAGCCACTCGACCATCGGCGTCTTGCCCGTGCCCCCCAACGTCAGGTTGCCGACGCTCAAGACTACGGCAGCGACGCGCTGGGCGGCCGCCGGGTGACGGTCGTAGCGGCGGTTGCGCCAGCGGACAGCCCAGGTGTAGGGCACTTCGGCCACTCGCAATCCGCAGCGGACCAGCGATGCCCACGCGCCGCGCCGCCGCCCGCTCACCAGGTCTCGAAACTGCAAAGGGCCGATAAGCAGGTTATGCTTCACAGGTTACTTGGCGTTGTCGTCGCGGACCTGGACCTGCAGGGCGCCGAGCATCCGCGTGATCGTCTCTTGCTTCTTCCGGATGAAGGGCACGTTGTCCAGGACGATCGCCCGCCGCTCTTCGCTGGCCTGAAGGATCAGCCGCCCGGACCGCAAGAGCAGGTACTCGAACACGTCGTTGATCTCCTCGTCGATCCGCAGGTGCGGCGACGGGAACCGCTCGATGTTGCTCAAGAACCCGTGATGGTGCAGCAACTCGTTGGGCCGCACCTCCCAGCAATCGAACCGCACCGCCACGAGCATCAAGAGGTAGACCGCCCCCAGGATCCCCGCAAACGCCCAGTAGAACGGCGGGTTGGCCACCGGGTGAAACTTGGCCAGGATGGAGTGCAACACCGGCAGGATCCCCGGGTGGAACGTGAACAGGAGGAATGCGCCCAGCACGATCGCCGCCACGAAGAAAAAGAGCGTCAGCGACGTCGTCCGCGGGAAGTCGAAGGCCAGGATCACCAGGTTGACCGCCATCACGGCCAGGAACAGGATGGAGACAACCTTGGCCGCCTTGTTGGCCGGGTCCAGCGGGTCGTGCATCATCCCCAGGGCGACGGCCGCGGCGACCGAGGCGATCAAGAGCGGGTAGAGAAACACGATTTTCGGGTAGGGGATCAAGAGGACGCTGGCGGGGGCCTCGTCGGGCTTCTTTTCGCCGGGCGCTCTCTCGTGCGACAGGTTCGACATGATCTTCTCCTTTCCTCTCGGGGGCTCGGATTTCCGGGCATTCTACCGCGTTTGGCCTGTAAGTGCCAGGGATTTTGGATTTTAGATTTTGGATTTCGATTGGGTGGCACGCCCTGAGGAACGAAGGGCGTGAAGAGCCCGCAAACGACGCCCTTCGCCGACCAACGCCGACCGTGCTGCGCACGGTGCCCGTCCGGAACGTGCCACCCGTCCGCCCTCACCCTGACCCTCTCCCGGTCGTGCCGCAGCGGCACGCGGGAGAGGGGACCGCGAACTCGCGGCTCACGGCCGGTACACCTCGATGCTGCGGAGCCGGCAACGCAGGACTG
>JBEKCP010000244.1:0-8376 GCA_050014815.1 Thermoguttaceae bacterium
ACGGGAGGGAACGGGGGGCAGGGGATTTAGGGATTTAGGGATTTAAGGATTTAGGGATTTAAGGATTTAGGGATTTAGGGATTTAGGGATTTGGGGATTTGGGGATTTGGGGATTTGGGGATTTGGGGATTTGGGGATTTGGGGATTTGGGGATTTGGGGATTTGGGGATTTGTTTAGCGGGCGGGCTTGCCCGCCGCGGGATGGCGGAGGAACCAGCCGAATTCCTATGATTCGGCCGGCTTGCGCCAGGGCCGCAGCCGGAGGCCGAGGAGGCCGGCCGCCCCGGCGGCCACCAGCGCCATCGTGCCCGGCTCGGGCGTGGCGTTGACGGTCATGTCCACCACCATGTTCCCCACGTAGGTTTGGGCCCCGTTGCTGCCCGCGGCATTGTTGAAGAACAGCCGGATGGCGACCTGTTAGCCCGAAGGGCTTGAGGAACATAGCCCGGGGTTGCGGCGAAGCCGCTACCCCGGGTTTTGGGCGGCGGCTGCGTCAACCCTGAAAGGGTTGTGTCGTGCGGCACGTCCCTGCGAAACCCCGTTGGGGTTTCCGCGTTTCGGCCCTGGACACCCAGGGTAGCCGTTGCGCGGCAACCCTGGGCTACGTTACGGAAGCCCTTCGGGCTATCGCGGCACCGCCAACCCCTCGGTCCCGAAAGACGAGCAGGGTGCGTTTCCCATGCCGAAAGGCCGGGCAGCGCACCCTGCATTCTAGTGGCTCATTATTTGGGGAAGGCCCCGCAGCCTCCTCAGGCTGCCCGGCGGCGGCGAATCGCCGCCAGTGCCGCGCACGCGCCGCCGACCGCCAGCAACAGTAGTGTGCCAGGCTCGGGCGTCGCGGAGACAACCAGGTTGTTGCCGACGACCTTGACGGTCTCGGTGGGGTCGGTCACGCCGTTGACCTCGATGTTCCACGTTCCGAGGCCAGCGTTGTCGATCAACGCAGCGCCGCCGGCAATAATAGTGTGGTCGCCGGCAAGACTGTTGGGGTCGCTTGTCGTCAGATTCAGGGTATAGGTGCCGCCGTCGAGGGTGAGGGCGCCGCCCAGAACAATCTCGTCGTTGCCGGTGTCTGCGCCGGGAGCAGGGAGGCTGTAGGTGAGGGTTGCGCCGTTCGTGATGCTGCCGGCGCCGGCCACGGTCCACGTGGTGTAGTGGCTCGTGTCGGGGCTGAGTTGCAGGTTGCCGGCACCGATGGCGAGGCTGGCGAGGCTGCTGATAGCGCTCGTGATGACGCCGCCCACCACGGTGCCGCCGGTAATGTTGAGGCCGGGGGCAAAGCTCGCGTTATAGAGGTTTACGGTGCCGTTGGTCACCGCAAGCGTACCGGTGCCGCCGGCGGTGCCGTAGAGCGCCCACGCTCCCAGCCCTTTCTTCGACACCGTCTTGCCGGTGGCAATACTCACGCCAACGCCCGCGTCGGTGACGAGCGTACCGCTCGCGTTCTGCACGTCGACGAAGCGGCTGTTACTGAAGGTTATCGAGCTAAGGGAAGCGCCCGTGCCCTTAAAGGTAAGGGTCCCGGCGTCCTTGATCGTGAGGCCAGCCGATACGGTGTAGGTCCCCGTCGCGCTACCGTTCGTGGTGGTGTACCCGAGGTCGGTTGCGCCGTCGTCGTTGCCGGTAAAGGTGATGTTGCCACTCTTGGCTCCGTTGTAAATGCTCCAAGATGTGCCACCGCCGCTTGACGCGTGCAGGATCCAGTTCAACGGCCCGACGCCGAGGGGGGTGCCACCACCGTTGCCGGTGGGGTTGAAACCGCCTTTGGTGGCACCGCCATCAGCGTTGTAGCCGTAGTCCTTGCTCGTGTCGAGGAACTCAACCGCGTCGCCGGACATGCCGTCGCCGGCCCACGTCCAGGTGGTGTTGGCGGTAAGCCCCGATGTGCTCATGTAGACTGTAGCGCCCGAATCGAAGACGACCGACCCGCCTTGGCGGACGTACAGGCCGCTGTGCTGGCGGCTGGAGCCGTTGCCGTAATAGAGGGCCTTGGTGATGTGAACGGTAGTGCCGGCCCCCCCAACCACTCCCTGGACGCCGAAGATTATGCCGCCCTTGTCGCTGCCGCCATTGATCGCACCGACGTTGTTGGAAAGGCCATTGGCGAACCATATGCCGCCTTCACCGGCTTTCGGCGATCCGTCATTGTTGATAGCGCTGCCGTAATAGAAGGTGTTGTAGTTGGGGGCGTTAGACACTTGATCGGTAGCGCTGGTGCCGGAACCGGCCCCGGTATACTGGCCGGTGATATAAAGGCCCTGGCCATTCACACCGTTGCCCAAGGTCACCGTGCCGGAATTGGCCACCGTGCCAACGCCGATCCCGTAGTTCTTAAAGGTGTTGGTGTTGCCGGGACTAAAAGTGAGTGTCCTGCCGCTGGAGACGGTGACGTTGCCCATGGAAAGATAGGCTCCCGCCGTATTGCTCGCGGCCTCGTCGAAGTTGACCGTGCCGCTCGCGGTGGCGGCTTGGACGTTGACGTTGAACGCCGTGCTGAGGTCGTTCTTGAGGTAGAGGTTACCGGCGCCGCTAAAATCGACGAGGCCCGTACCAGAACCCCCGGCATTCAGCGTGAGGCTGTTGGTGCCGGTGGCAATGGTGTACAGCGGGGTGGTACCGCCGAAGTTGAGCGCGCCCAGCGTAACGCTGGTACCCAACGTGATGACCCCGGGGTTGTATGTTGTCTCATACCCGATGTAGGCGTTATCCGCGCTCGTGAAAGTGTAGGCAACGTTGCCGCCAGCAACGGGGGCGGTGGCACCCGAATCCCACAACAACGAACTGGTATTCCAGGTGCCGACGCCGCCCACGGCGGTGTCACCGGGATCCCACGCGTAGCTGGCCGCGAAGGCCGGTGCGGCGCAAAGGCCCAGCAGGACGACGGCAACCAACGCCAATGCCGCAACCACCGTAACCAGTTTGCCCTTCAACATGAGATGCTTCTCCCCGAAGTGTGCCCGAGCATGAATCCGCGATAGCGCGCAGGTCATTAGTTGAGTCCTGGACCGGGAGCCATACCCTCAGCATGTTCGATCTCTACAAATCCCGCAAAGGAAGCTCTGTGGAAGCTTCACCCGGCCAGACGCGGCCTTGGGCGGGCAGGCGCGACATCGGCGGCCGGCTCGACACGCTCCCAGAGGACCCCCTCGCCCGTCCCGTCGCCGTGAAAACGCAATAAGCTGTTCTGCTGGTTCGCGTTGAGGAACTTCACCGTGTCCCGCAATCGAACCTTGGGGTCGATGTCCTGCCGCGGCGGCAGGGGGTCGGAGATCCTCGGCGGCCAGCCCTCCTCTTGGAAGGTCACCAGTACCCGCTCCTGGTTGGCGGCCGGGAGGCGGAACTGCTTGACGACCTGCCCATCGACCCGGAGCGCCCGCTGGACCGCGTCCCACCGGGGGAGGCTTTCCGGCCGACGATTGCCGGCCGGGGCAGCCGCCGAACGCAAGGAAGGGCCAAGCCGCCCCGCCAGATCAACACCAGCAGCCGTGAGAATGAAGCAGGTTTGCCTCGCGAATCGGGTGTTCTGCCCGGGGAGGAAGCGGCGGGCGCGGTCGCTCTGCCGGGTCGCGTCGCGGGCATGCTCCGCGTAGCCGTTCAGGACGAGCCACCGCAGCTCGCTGCGACTGACGCCCAGGGCGAGCAGCTCCTCGATCTCGACGGCGAACTGCCAGGCCAGATCGGTTGCTCCGGCGGCATAGCGGTTGCTGCGGGCCAAGAGGGCCAGGGCCCGCCGCACCTCGTTGGAAACGATGCGGACCGCGCAGGGCGACAATAATACTGTCTCGCGACTGTCCACAGGGGGCCACCCAGTATAAGGGGGAGTTGCCGCCGGATACCGTTTAATCTACTTAATCTATTTGAGATTAGCGGATTTGTCAAAACAATTGTACGGATTATGCCGGGCGGGAGGGCGGGCTCAAAAGGTCCCCTCTCCCTCCGGGAGCGACCTTGCTGCACATGGTGCCAGGGCGGGGGCGCGGAAGGTGGGGAGCGTTCAAGGGGTCCCCTCACCCCCTACCCATCCCCCGGAGGGAGAGGGGAGCGGTCTCCCTGTCTCCCTGTCTCCCTGTCTCCCCGTCTCCCCTCTTTCCTTCAGACGGAGAGGGGACCGGCTCGCAGGGATCCGGTACCACTTGAAGCCGCGGGCCGTCTGGCGTAACATGGCCCGTATGTTGGACAAACGGATCGGACTGATCGGCGCCGGGCAGATGGCCGCCGCGTTGGGGCGGGGGATGGTCCGTGCGGGGCTGGTCGACGCCGGGGCCCTGCTGGCGGCCGATCCGGCGGCCGAGGCCCGCGAGCGGTTCGCCGAGGCGACCGGCGGCCGCACGACCGGTGATAACCTCGAAGCGGCCCGAGAGGCGGACGTCCTGCTCTTGGCCGTCAAGCCGCAGCAGATGGCCCGGGTCTTGGCCGAACTCCGCGGAAAGATCGGCCCGGGACAATTGGTCGTGTCGATCGCGGCCGGGATCCGGCTGGCGGCGCTGGCCCAGGGCCTGGGGGCCGAGGTGCGGCTGGTCCGCGTGATGCCCAACACGCCCTGCCTGGTCGGCCGCGGGGCGTCGGGCTATTGCCTGGGCGGGAAGGCCACGGCGGAGGACGGCCGGCTGGTCCACGCGATGCTCCAGTCGGTCGGCATGGCGGTGGAGGTGGAGGAGAAGCTGTTGGACGCGGTGACGGGGCTGTCGGGCTCCGGCCCGGCGTTCGTTTATGTTATTATCGAGGCGCTGAGCGACGGGGGCGTTCGGATGGGCCTGCCCCGCCCGATCGCCACCGCGTTGGCCGCCCAGACCGTGCTTGGCGCGGCCGAGATGGTCCTCTCGACCGGCGAGCACCCCGGCGTGCTGAAGGACCGGGTGGCCAGCCCCGGCGGCACCACGATCGCCGGCCTGGCGGCCCTGGAGGCCCACGGGCTGCGTGCCGCGATGTCGGCCGCGGTCGAGGCCGCGACGCGGCGGGCCATGGAGTTGGGCAATACATAATGCGAAGCCGCAACCCCCGCGCGGGCACCGTGCGCAGCATGGTCGGTCGCGGGGCTTTCCCAAATCCCGGAATCCCTAATCCCCAATCCCTCCGCCCCATGTCCACCTTCTGCAATATCGACGACAAGCACGTCCCGCTCTACCGCATCGTCTGGGTCTCCGACCTGCCGCACTTTTGCGGCTCGTCGGAGTGCGAGCGGGAAGGCCAATACGAGGTCCGCCTGGAGCAAGCCGAGAGCGTGTGGGCAGACCTGCCCGAGCGCGACGCCGCCCTGACCGCCCTGGAGGACTGGCTCTCGGGGCAAGACCGCAAGGAGTAGCAGTACCCATGTCTACGTTCGAGAACGATCAGTACCGCTGGCGCGAGACCTACTTCGTCCTGTTCTTCGCGGACAAGCGGCCGCTGCTTGGCACGGTGGAGAAGCATCTCGCGTCGCTGAGCAAGCGCTACCAGTTGAGCAACCAGAGCGGCGACGAGGACGGCCGGTTCGAGTCGCTCACGGTGGTCTCGCCGGACGATTTCGCGGCGCTGGACATCTGCTACACCAGCGGCCCGGAGGTGCTGGAGCAGGGAGAGGAGCTGGTCGACGAGCTGGCCGCGGCGGCAGAGCCGCCGTCGCGGGACCTTCTCCGGCGGCTCAAGCAGTACGACGGCCGGTTCGACGTGCTCCACTTCGAGCAGGTCGCGGAAGCCTCGCCCGAGGACGACGAGGACGAGCTGCTGGATCCCAGCGCGTTGTTGGCGGTGCTGGAGGCGTTGGCCAAGATCACGGGGGGCGTGGCCGTGGATCCCTCGTCCGGCACGATCCTCGGCGACGAAGGATAGAGCCATGCAAGCCAAGGAGATCAAGAGCGGTCACATCATCAACTACAACGCGGCGCCGTGCCTGGTCGAATCGGTCACGGTGCAGAGCCCGACGGCCCGCGGCGCCGCCACGTTTTATAAGATCCGTGCGCGGAACCTGATCACGCGGCAGAAGGTGGACATTACGCTGAAGGGGGCCGACTCGCTTGATGCGGCCGACTTCCACAAGCGCCCGGTCAAGTTCATGTACGCCGACGCGACCCACGTACACTTTCTCGACCAGGAGGACTACAACCAGTACTCGCTGGCCAAGGAGGACGTGGCCGAGGAGTCGCAGTACCTGACCGAGGAGTTGGAAGGGGCCCAGGCGCTGATCTACAACGACGAGTGTGTGGGCCTGCAATTGCCGGTGGCCGTGCCGCTGGTGATCGCCGAGTGCGATCCGGCGCTCAAAGGGGCCTCCGCCACCGCCCGCAGCAAGCCCGCCAAACTCCAGACGGGCCTGGTCGTCCAGGTGCCCGAGTATCTCGCCCCCGGCGAGAAGATCAAGGTTGACACCCGGACTGGGCAATATCTATCGCGGGCATAGCGCCGCGCTGTGTGCCGCTGCCGTAATTGGCGGCGTCGCCTGCGCCGCTTCTGGACGTTGGTTGCACAGAAAACGTGCACCGGACATAACGTGTCAAGGCATTGCCTTGACAATCGTGTCCGCACTCTAACGCCACAACGTGGCTTCCCGCAAACCATTAGGAGCGGATCTCGGCCTCGCACTGTCTACTTTGGCACATCGCTTGCTAAAGCAAGGGCCTGTTTGGGGACTGTCCCAATTTTCGTGTCAGCGAAAATGGGACTGTCCCCTTTGGCAGGCAAGGGGACAGGCACCTTTTTCAGTCCCCGGCCTGTGAACGGTTACGCATATTTCAACCCCTTGCGGAAAAGGTGACGGTCTAATGACTAGCGGCAGGAGAGTTCTTCTGGTGGCCGGCCTGTTAGCGGCCGTGAGTTTCGCTTTCTGGGCCTCTCCCGCTGCGACAGCCCGGGCGGAGGAACCGCCTGCGGCCGGGGCAGCCGGCGCCTCGAAGCTCGATTCGGGCGACAACGCCTGGGTGCTCACCTCGTCCGCACTGGTGTTGATGATGACCGGGCCGGCCCTGGCGCTCTTCTACTGCGGCCTGGTGCGAAAGAAGAACGTCCTGAGCGTCATGATGCAGTGCGCCTTCCTGATGTGCCTCCTGACGGTCATTTGGGGCCTCTACGGCTATACGATGGCCTTCGGCGGCTGCAATACAAAGGACGTAAAGGCGCTCTTGGGCGATTCCCGCTACCTCTTCATGAAAGGGGCGGAGGCCCAGTGGGTGCCGGCGACTGCCGAAAAGCCTGCCCACTCGGAAATCCCCAACTTCCCCGAGATGACCATTCCCGTGATGACCCACATGCTCTTCCAGGGGATGTTCTTTATCATCACGCCGGCCCTGATTTGCGGGGCGTTCGCCGAGCGGATGAAGTTCAGCACGATGGTCGTGTTCATGATCCTCTGGGGCACGCTGATCTACTGCCCGCTGTGCCACTGGGTCTGGGGCGGCGGCATCCTCTCCTACGGTAGCGACCATGCGAAGATTTCGGCCGGCGGCGCGCTGGATTTCGCGGGCGGGACGGTGGTCCACATCAGCTCGGGGGTGTCGGCGCTGGTCTGCGCGCTCTTGTTGGGAAAGCGGGTGAACTATGGAAAGGCGCCCATGCCCCCGCACAACATGACCTATACGGTTGTCGGGGCGACGATGCTCTGGGTCGGCTGGTTCGGCTTTAACGCAGGCAGCGCGCTGCAAAGCAACGGCCTGGCCGCCAGCGCCTTCACGGCGACCCATTTTGCGGCGGCGGCCGGCGGGCTCACCTGGGCCTGCCTGGAGTGGATAATCCGCGGCAAGCCGAGCGTCCTGGGCTGCTGCTCGGGGATCGTGGCCGGGCTGGTCTGCATCACTCCCGCCTCCGGCTTCGTCACCCCCATGTACGCGTTTGTCATGGGCGTCGCCGTCGGGTTCGTCTGCTACTTCTTCTGCACGGTCGTGAAGGGCCGCTTCGGCTACGACGACTCGCTGGACGCCTTCGGCGTACACGGCGTGGGCGGGACGCTGGGGGCCATCCTTACGGGGATCTTCGCCACCCGGGCCACCGGCGCCTTTGCCAGCGACCCGAAATTGTGCGACAAGCCGATGGGCCTGCTCGAAGGCGGCCCCGTCCTCACCTCCCAGATCATCGCCGTCTTGGTCACCTGGGCGTTGGCCCTGGCGGGCACCTTCATCATCCTGAAGGTCCTGGATGCCGTGATGGGGCTGCGGGTCTCCCGCGAGGCCGAGATCGAGGGTCTCGACCTCAGCCAGCACGGTGAAGAAGGTTACATCTTTATTTGAGGAGCCTCTTGATGAAGAAGGTCGAAGCGATCATCCGGCATTTCAAGCTCGAGGACGTCAAGAACGCCCTGACGGAGCGCGGCGTGGTGGGCATGACGGTCACGGAGGTCCGTGGCTTCGGCCGCCAGAAGGGCCATACCGAGATGTACCGCGGCACCGAGTACGAAGTCGATTTCGTCCC
>JBEKCP010000245.1:0-8344 GCA_050014815.1 Thermoguttaceae bacterium
AACACCAGCGGCTCGGCCGCCGCCGACTTCCCCTCCAGCTTGCCGCGGAAGCCTCGGGCCCAAACCGTCACTTTCACCGTGTCGCCCTTGACGACGCCCAACCGGGCGAACTCCAGCGCAGGCTCCGCCGTGATGTCCCGCGGGGGCAACTCGCCGGCCGCCAGGTCGTAGACCGGAATCTCCACCGGGCGTCCGGCGTCGCCGCCGGCCCCCTCCTTGCCCCGGGTGATCTCGCAACTCATCCAGATCCGCCCCAGCGCGTGGTCGTCGACGGCGCCGAGATAGATTTTCGGCGCGGCGGCGGGCACGATGAAGGGCGTTCGCGTCTTGGCCGTGACCCGCGGCGGCAGATCGGGCTGGATGCGGACCACGCCCTCGATCGGCCGATCGAGTTTCTGCTCCTCCAAGTCGGTCACCTGCACCGCATATCGGATCGGCTGCACCACGCACGCCAGCGGCGTTTCCTCATCGCCGGCGACCCAAAGCTCCGCCCTGGCGCCGGACGAGGCGTCCCGCACAAACTGGAAAGGTCTGTCATCGAGCGAAAGGACCACTTCATGGACCGGCTTGTCCGTGCGGACCCTTATGCGGACCTCCGAGCCTTCCATCACCGAGAACTGCCGCATGCCGCGGGGGATCGCCGCCGGATGATCGCCGCTCGGGCCGGCATACGCCGGCGGGACGACCTCCGCTTGCAGCTCGACGGCGGGCAACTGGGTACACGTCAAGTCGCCGGGGTCGGTCCACGCGTCGCCGAAATAGAGTTGGCAGCGGACGGGCTCCACCAGTTCGGGCAACTCGCCGCTGAAGACCCCTTCCTCGTTATCGACCGGTACAAGGGCGATCGAGGCGTGCGCGCCCCCCTTGCGCGCCGATAGCTCGGCCGTCGCCTCGCCCGGCAATGCGCCCTTCACGGTGGATCCGCGGATCTCGAATCTCGCCGGCTGGCCGTAGCGGAGCCGGATCGGCTTGCGGCCCCAGTCGGCCGGATCGATCCGCCGGCCGCCGACCGCGATCGCCTCGATGCGGGCTCGCGTCGGGTAATGCTCCGGGCTGAGCAGGAGCCGCCGGAGAAACACGGCCACGTGCCCCGGCGCCAGGGCGATCAGCACGATCCACAAGGCCGCCGCGACGCCCAGCAGCCTGGTGCGGCGCCCGAGTTCTCGCCTCGGCAGGTTCCGCATCACGTTGAACCGCTGGCCCTCGGCGGCGACCTGCTCGATCACGGCCTGTTCGAGCTGGACGGAGCCCCAGGAGGGCGCCTCCGGCCACTCGAACTCCAGCGCGGCCACCAGGTCCGAATCGACGTGCTCCTCGCGCTCGACCAAGAGGGCCATGTCCAGCTCGGTCTCTCTCTGGTGGAGCCACGGCTTGGCGAAGCGGCGAAACGCCCAGACCGCCACGCCCACGCACAACGCCAACAGAAACAGCCGCTGCGCGACGTCCATGTTCCGCTGGAAGTACCAGTCGATCGGGAAGGCGACGGCCAGGGCCGCCAGCACGGCGGTCGCCACGGCCGAGTAGGCGGTGGCGCTGCGGAAGCGGTCCCGGGCCCGCCGCAGCCGCGCCAGACGACGGTGGAGATCGGAGAGTGGAGTCATCGTCCCCTCACCCCCTGCCCCTCTCCCGGAGGGAGAGGGGAGTTCTTTTCGGAGAGTGGAGTCATCGCATGTTCTCCAATTTCCGGACCAGCCATTCGCTCAAGAGCAGGCCGACGACCAAGAGGAAACTCAGCCAGGTGCTGGCCAGCGGGATCACTTCGACCGACATTTCGGTCCTGGCGGCCGGCTGGACCTCGCCGAGCAAATCGCCGACGTTCTTCAGGTCGAAGGTCCTGCCGCCGGTTTCGGCGGCCATCGCCGTTTGCAGGGCCACGTTGCGCACGGCCCTTTGCCGTTCCACCGGCGTGCCGGTGACCTGGAACGTCCACTCGACCGGGTTGCCGCTGATCGGGTCGGTGACGCGGATGCGGTGCTCGCCCGGCGTGAACACGGTCAGCCGCGTCTCGAAGACGCCCTTTTTCGTCTGCGGCAGGCTCAACGGCTGGACGCCCTGCCGCCGCGAGTCGGCCTCGGCCGGCACCCAGAGCTCGCCCTGGAGCTTGTGGTTGGGCACGTCGCTGTCGGCCAGGGGCTCGAAGTTGGCGTTGTAGGCTTCGACGTTGACGATGACCGGCTCGTCGACCTGGTAGTGGCGGCGGTCGGTGCGAACGACGAACCGCTTCTGGCTGCCCAGCGCGTGGTTCAGGGCCAGCCGCTGGATCATCTGCCCCCAGAACTGCCGGTAGTAGCGCTCGCCGTAGAGCCGGCGCATCCGCCAGGTCTCGTCGAAGCCCAGGTAGATCACTTCGCCGCGCCCGAACGGCCGTTGCGCTATCAGCGGCTGCTTCTGCTTGCCGTCGACGCACGTGCTCCTCGGGTGCTCGGCCAGCACGACCGCCTGCGGGTGTACCCGCCGCACCGGCTGATACCAGGGCAGCGGGCCCAGGCCCGCCCAAGCACGCTCGGTCTCTTGCGGCGACGCCCCCAGTTGCATGAATTCGTACGCGGCGGCCATGGGGGTCAATTGCAGCGTGAACGGCTGGCGGTCGTCGGGGCCGGCCCCGGCCTCGACACTGACGGGCAAGAGCTCGCCCAGCGGCGTGTCGGCGAGTTGCCCGATGCCGAACCGCGGCCCGGCCAGCACGACCAGGCCCCCGCCGAAATCGCGGACGAACTCCTTGGTCATGCTGCAGAACCGTGGGCTCAGCGCCGAGGAGGGCATGTCGCCCAGGAAGATCACGTCGTGCGCGAAGAAGTCGGCCCGCGAGCCCGCCATGCTCGACAGGAACAACTCGTTCGCCCGGCGGACCCGGGGGTCGGAGGAATGCAGGAACGTCCGGAACCCCTTCACGCCGACCAGCTTGTCGCGGTGGAAGACCTCCTTGATGAACCGCCACTCCCAGGTGGGCTCGTACTCGACGTACAGGAGCCGCAGGAAGTCGTCCAGCACCGTAATATCCCGCGTGGCGCGGTTGTTCTCGCGGATGACCTCGCCGGGGACGGGATCGACCTCGGCCACCAGGTCGAAGCGGCCGGCCTTGTCGGGGACATAGGGGAACTCGACCGTCTGGATGGGGGCCGTGAGCTGCACGTCTTTCTCGCCGATGGCGACCCGCGAGCCGGGGGTGCCTTTCAGGCCTCCCAGCGGCTCGGCGTCGAGGTGGACGTGGACCGTCTGCCCGTCGAGGCCCTCCTGGCGGAGCGTCACTTCGACAGTCGATCGCTCGTCCTTCTGCACGTAAACGGGGGCTTGCACTTCGACGGCCACGTCGACGGCCGTCGTGGCCCCGACGCCCACCGTGTACACCGGCACGCCGAGCCGCCTGGCCGCCTCGACGGCGGGCGGACCGCTGTTCTGGCCGAAGTCGCTCACCACGACCACGCCGGCCAGGTTCGCCGTCGCGTACCGGCGGCCAAGGTCGGCCAGCGCCGCCCCGATCGCCGTGACCTTGCCGCGGGTGGTCAACTGCCGGGCCAGGTGCCGGCCGTCGACGCGGACGCCCCCTTCGGAAAGCTCCAGCGACCGCACGCCCTGCGGGCTGTCAAACAGAAACGCCTCGATGCGGAACTTCTCTCCCAACTGCCCGAGCAGGCTGCCGCCGTCCTTTGCCATGAGCGCCTTGACGTAGTCGATCCGGCTCGGCGGCGACGACTCGGCGGACGAATCCGCCGGGGCCAGGCCCGTGGCCTCCGACAAGGCCGCCCGTTGGGCCGTCGGCACTTCATCGCAAATGCCCATGCTATCGGTGCCATCGACCAGCAGCCACAACGTCGGCCGCTTGCGACTGGTGATGTTGACCGAGAGGATCGGCTCGGCCAGCATCAACAGCAACAGGCACAAGACCACCGCGCGGAAGACCGCCAGCACGATCCGCGGCCTGCGGCGCCGGCTCTCCTGGTAGCGGAGGTAGAACACCGCGGCGGCAGCCGCCAGGATGAGACAGCCGAACAGGAGCCAAACCGGAGATTGCCGGGCCCAGGACGCGGCGAAGCCCGCCTGGCAACCGTCGACGGCCTGGGTCTGCCCCAGCCCCAAGAGGCGTCCAAGCAGTGCCGCCATGATCGCGTGCAGGCTCATGCCGCGGGCCCCCTGCCGCCGGAGAATCGCGCCAGGATCGCCAACTCGGCCAACAGGCCGACCAACACGGCGGCCAGGATCCATTTCCACAAGTCGGCGCCTTCCGCCGTGACGACCTTTGCGGCGCCGGTCCGCGTGACATCGAGGAAGCTGCGGCGACCCTTCGGCGACTCGTCCCCCTCCGACGGCCCGAGATCGGAGGCCTCGGCCGGGCCGTTGACCGCCAGGGGCACATCCCAAAGCCGCGTCTGGGCCTCGCCGCCGGACAAAGTGTCCGGCCGGGTGGCCGTCACGTGGTACACCCCGCGGCGGGTCCAGTTGGGCAACGCAATCCCGTAGCGATTGCCCTCCAGCGCGTCGACCGAAAGGGCCTGCTGGCCACCTTCGGGATCCACCAGGGCAAACTCCGCCAACCGATCAACCGCCGCCACCGGCAGCACCAGCGCCTGCTCGGTCGAAAGATTCCGCGGCGGAAACGTCTCCAGCAACATGCTGCGGCAGACGCGATCGTAGAGCCAGACGGCCTGCCGCACCACCGGGAGCGTGTTCCAGCCGGGCGAAAGACCCGTGCTGATGAAGAGCACCTGCCCCCGCCCCCATTGCCGCGCGACCATGAAGGGCAGTTTGTTGGCGTAGCACCCCAGCACCCGGGGCTTGGCCCGCTCGGCCAGGTCCTTGACCGGCCGCAGCCCCTCGTCGTCCCAACGGCGCCAGAGGAGCCAGTGGGGCGCCAGGGCGTCGCGCTGGCGCTGGAGTTCCGCGCGGAGGTCGTCCTGGGAGGCCGCAGGCGAGGATGCCGCAGGGCCGGCGGACCTGGCCGCCGCGGGGCCCAATGCCGCAAGCTTGCGGTCGATCTCCGCCAGGCTGCGACGCTGCTGGTCGAAGTAGCCGGCCGCCGCCGCCGCAACCCGCCGGTGCACCTCCCCGCCGACCTCGGCCGCCACCGCCTTGAAGAAGAAGGTCGGGGGGCCGTACATGGCCTTCAACTCGTCCGCGGCGGTGCCCTCGGGCAGGAAGTACTCGTGGACCAGCGTGTCGAAGTCCAGGAGAAAGGGCGCCAACGGGCCGGAACCGTCGTCCGGCAGGCGGCCGACCGGGATCGGCCCGAGCGGCGCCGGCAAGATCCCCAGCCCGTCGGCCCAGGCCGATTCGTTCCACGCGGCCGGATCGAAGTCGCCCCCGGCCGCCAGGAGAAGGTTGCCCCCTTGCTCGACGTATTCCCGCAACAGCGGGACCGACGCCCCGGGATTGGCCAGCCCGGCCACGACCACCAGCCGCGCGTCGGCCAACGCCTCCTGGGTCAATTGTTCGGGCCTGACGTGCCGGACCTCGACCAGTTGGTGCTCCTCGGCCGTGCGGCTGGTCAAAGGCGCCAGGAGGCGCCGCAGATAGAAGGTCTCGCCGTAGCGGTTCTTCCGGGGATCTTCGTCCGACCCGAGCGCGTCGACGAAGACCACCGGCAGCCTCGCCACCACCGGAATTACGAGGAACCGTTGATCGTCGGCCGGCAGCCGATCGTGCGGGATCGAGACTTCGGCGGTCACGAAAGCGGCCCGGCCCGGCTCGATCGTCGCGTCGAGCTTGCAGGGCGGGAACTGCACCTCCCGCTCCTGCCCGGGTTCAAGATCGATCGTGGCGGTAGCGGCCGTCACCCCGTCGACCGTCAGCGTCACCTGGACGTCGCGGCGCGGGGCGGGGCCCTGGTAGCCGATCTTGGCCACCAGCGTAGCCGGCGTCTGGAGGTCGGCCAGCCCGTCGCGGACCCGAAAATCCGCGATCCAGGCGTTCTCGACCACTTCCGGCGCCACCTGGATCACTTCCATCGGGGCGGGCAACTGCTGGAGGTGTTCGACGAGCGATTCCGCCGGCCAGGTCGATGCGCGGTGGTCTGTCACGAGGACGATCCGCTTCAGCAGACCCAGTTGCCCCGGCTGCCGGCACGCCTCCAGTGCCAGGTCGAGCACGGCGTCTGGTCGCGCCAGGCGATCGACCGGCTGGACGGCGGAGAGCCCCTCCAGGGCGTCCTCCGGGCTGGCATAGGGTTCGCGGCGGACGCCCCGGGCCGAGCCGCACGTCGGCACGACCGAGATCCGGCTGCCCCGCGGCAGCCGCTCGATCACTTCCCTGGCCTTCGCTTTCGCCTCGTCCAGCAGCGTGCCGTCGAGCTGCCGGTAGCCCATGCCCAGGCTGTTGTCCACAAGAACGACGGCGTGGACGGGCTGGTCCGGGTTGGCCAGGGCAGCGGTGCGGGCAAGGAAGGGCCGGGCCAGCGCCGCCCCAAACGCCGCAAGGCACAGCACTCGCAGCGCCAATAGCAGCAGGTCGCGGAGCTGCAGCATCCGCCGGCTGCGGAAAACCGCCTCGCGGAGGAAATCCATGGCGGCCCAGTGGACCACGCGGAAGCGGCGGCGATTGAGCAGGTGGATGACGACCGCCCCGCCGGCCGCCGCCAACCCGGCCACTGCAAACCACGGCCATAGGAATGTCGGCAGCCCCATCGTTATTTGTTCCGGAATTGTTTTCTCAAGCTGTCGATCTTCCCCTCCTGCAAGATGGGCAGGTACCGGTTCGGCATCGCCAGGATGAAGCAGCCGACCGCGGTCGCATAGAGCCGGCCCGGCTGGCCCCCAACTTGCCCTCGCTCATGCCACATGCCGTCGGTATCATTGTGACCGGGCGCCGAGACCTGGCTGTTGACCAGGCTGTCGCGCAAGAGCGGATAGGACCGCTCCCAGGACTTCCCGCCCACCTGGTAGAGCGCCTGGCCCACGTAATAGAGCGTGTAGGGGTCCATCGGGGGCTGGGCCCGCTTGGCCTTCCGGTCGCCGATGCCGCCGATCGCCTTCTCGATGACCTCCAGGTTCTTCTCGATCCGCCAGTCGTCGTACTGGGCGAACTCCTGGAGGCAGACGACGCCTGCCGCGGCCATGGCCAGCGTCCCCTGGGCGCCCCCCTTGCTGTAGGTGAACTGGCCCGGGTGCTTCCGTTGCTCGGCCTCGTCGGCGTTGACGGGGCACCCGGAGGGATGATAGTGGGCACGGACGTCGACAATGGCGGCCTCGATGACCTCGGGCGGGACTTCCAGCCCGCTGTCCACCGCGCTGCGGAGGGCCTTGGCCTGCATCACGGCGAGGCTCAAGTCGTGCCCCTGCTCC
The DNA here is from genome assembly GCA_050014815.1 of Thermoguttaceae bacterium. Classification (GTDB taxonomy): domain Bacteria; phylum Planctomycetota; class Planctomycetia; order Pirellulales; family Thermoguttaceae; genus JBEKCP01. The sequence goes on from JBEKCP010000245.1 coordinate 7,275, forward strand.
TGGCGCGAGGCGTGGTAGTCCCAGCCGCCGTCGCGGCACTGGGTCTGGGCGATCAGCCGCAGCGCGCGGTCCAACGTCGGCCCGATACGCGGGTCGCCCGTCATGCCGTAGGCCTGTCCCAGCACGAAGGTCGATAGCCCGTGGTTGTACATGTCGCGGCCGCCGTCGGCGATGTTCAGCAACCCGGACGTCTTCTTGTTGCCCTGAGTAAGGACGTAATCGAGGGCCTTGCGGACGGCCTCGCCGTGCGGACCGCGGCCCGGCATGTCGCCGGCCGCCAGAAAAGCCAGCGCCCCCATGCTCACCAGGCCGAGGTCGTTGGAGCCCCAGTTTCCTTCGCGGCCCTGGGCCCGCTGGAGCCAGGCAAGTCCTCGCTGGAGGGCCTGCTGGCTTTCCGGCGTGACCTCCCACGGCCCCTCCCCCCTGGCCGCCCCGCAGCGCAAGGAAACAAAGGTCAGAACGACCAGGCTCATCGCCAAAGGCCGGAGGGCTGCCGCGTTCATGGCAAGTCCACCTCGGGTTGCAAAGACACGCTCGACCGGCGGCGGGTGTGCTTTCCGGCCTGCGGGCCGGCCGGAAAGAGACGGGATACTCGGCAGGTTGGTCGTCAGCGGTTCTGGGTAGGCGGGGCCAACACCGCAAACTACGGCGAGTTTCATTATGGCAGGCAAGTTTCGATTGTCAACCGCAAGAGTCCCCCTGCACGTAACCCGCACACCGAGTATGTCTTGGAGCAGGTTGGACGCCCCCTAATATAACCTGTTGTACGTACACAGGTTAGACCCCGCTCCCGTTGTTGAAGAAGTGGACGAGAAAACCCGAGCCGGAAGAGACCGCGAAAAGGGGATGGCCGGGTTGTGCGGCCGGCATCCTTTGGGCGTTCCGGGAAAACTGCGACTTTCCTTTCGTGAATGCGGAGGTCGTTCTTCGGCCGCCCCTTAGCACTATTGCGCAAGATTGGAAAGGGGACTGGCTCCGTCGCCACGCTCGATGTGGCGGTGGGCAAACGGGTTGCGGCGACGGTGCCTGTCCCCTTTCCCCGGAGGGCGAAAAAAGGGGGACAGGCACCG
>JBEKCP010000246.1:0-8337 GCA_050014815.1 Thermoguttaceae bacterium
GTACAGCAATATCTGGTAGGCGAATAAGGGCAGAGAGAGCAAAAGAATCGCCGGGCACGCAAGGACGACCATAAGCACCAGCGGCAACACCGGCCAGATCAATGTGAACAATGGCAAGCGGATCGGCACCGGGCGGTCCGGGTCGCTGTCCGCGGCCGGCGCGTCGGCAACCTCGAATGCCGGGTCCGTCTGCCCGTCGGCCGCGGTTCCGCAGGCCCAGCATACGCAGAAATCGTTCGGCACGCGGGCCCCGCAGTGAGGGCACGCCCAGCGCTGCGGCCCGCGGGAAGGCGGTTCGGCGGCCCTCGCGGCGCTGGCCGCCTGCTCGTCGCGAAGAATCTCCAAAGCCCGCGGCAAGTCTTCGTCCTTGACGATAATCTTCACGCCGCCCACCGCGTTCGAATACTTCCAGAACCAACCCACAAGCATCTCGTCCGCCAGCCGGGTGGGAATGCCCTCGAGCTCCAACCGAAAACGAACAATGTCGGCCTGGTAGGGAAACGTGAAGAAAGCCGGCAGGAAGGTCGCCGGCGGCTCCGCCGGCCGTTCGTCTTCCTGCACATCATCTTCCGGCAGGGCCTCGACGCTCCAGTCGATGATCTCCAGGCCGTGCTGCCGGGCGAAGTCGGCCAGTCCCTCCACGCGATCCGCGTACGAATCGACCGTGTGAACCCGCTCCTCCGAAAACTGGAGTTCGAAAAGATCGCGGTCCTCCTCCCGAGGCACCGCCTCGACGTCCGCGAAACCTTGTTCTAGAAGAAGTGTCGTGAGCGGCTCGATCTGATCGAATTCGAGCGGGGCGAGCACATAGCCACAGACCGCGGGCAGTGAGAGGTCGAACTGCTCGTCTTCGGCGGTTTCGTTGAAGAAGGCGACGGCTTCCTCGACGATGTCCGGCGTCATCTCGACCTCCCGAAAGCCTTGGACGCACTGACAATGGGCCGCCGGTAATTGTACAATCTCGTTATGCTGACGCACAACCTGCCCGCTTGCCGGCTGCTCGTCGATGGACCCCAAGCGGGCGGGTGGAACATGGCGGTCGACGAGGCCCTGCTGGAATCGGCGGCCCAACGGGGCGAGCCCTGCTGGCGATTCTACGCCTGGCGCGAGCCAACCCTGTCGTTGGGGTACTTCCAGGATTACGACGACCGGCCGGAGCACGGGCCCAGCCGGTTGTGTCCCGCCGTGCGGCGATTGACCGGCGGCGGGGCAATCCTCCACGACGCGGAGTTGACCTATAGCGTCGTCCTGCCGGGCGGGCACCCGTTGGCCGCCCGGCGCGACCGTCTCTATACCGCCGTTCACCGGGCCTTGATCGAGGCGCTGGCGGAGATGGGCGAGTTGTCAGTTGTCAGTTGTCAGTTGTCCGTCGACCCGCGACCCACAAGCGGGTACCCCGGGTACCCCGCGGCCGACGGACAACGGACAACGGACAACGAACAACGGACCCTCATTCCCCAATCCCCAATCCCCAATCCCCAATCCCCCTTCTTTTGCTTCCAGCGCCGCACGCCCGGCGACGTGCTGCTCCTCGGCCATAAGATCGCCGGTAGTGCCCAGCGGCGGCGCCGCGGGGCTGTCCTGCAACACGGCAGCCTGCTCTTGCGGCGATCTCCCGCCGCGCCGGAATTGCCCGGTCTGGAGGATATCACCGGCCGAGCCATCCCCGCCGAGGCGATCATGACGCCGTGGCTCCGGCGGCTCGGGCATATTTTGGGGGTATCGTGGGCCGAGGGGGGGCTTTCCGAAATGGAAGCCCGCCGGGCGGCCGACCTGCTGCTGACGCGCTACGCACGGGCGGGCCAACTGGGTGGCACGCCCTGTTTTTGACGCCGCCAAGAAACACGGCTTTCTGGAAAGTGCCGGACACGCAAAATGGAAGCTGACGACGCAGGGCGAGAACTTGATTACTGGCAAAATGAATGAAACCGCACAAGAATAAAAATGGCTGACGGGCGCGCTAGCGCCCATCAGCCCTGGAACCTAAGACAGATTTAGCATCAATCTGGAGGGTGCGCCATGTACGGACGCACATGGTCAGGCTCCGTCTTTATCTTACCTAGATCGCCACCATTGTCAAGAGCGCCGTGCCCGGCAGCCGTGAACTCGTGCGCGCCGGGCACGGCGTCTTTTTTTATTGGTGCGGAGGGCGGCCCGTGGATTGGCGCCACAGCAGCCTTATAAACTGCCTGAGGGGCCGTTCGCCGAGCGGGTTCGATTCCCCCGCCCTCCGTCATTTCTTGCAGCCTGGAGGATTATCGGCCGTATCCAAGCGGCCATGTCCTTGCCGACGGCATCGGCAGCTTGCCGGATCGTCGCCTAGTTCAATGGTCGCAGTCTGTTTGGCCGTCGCAATGGCTTGTCAGACAGCAAATTCCCGACGGAGTGGAAGGATGCCAGGATAGTTGCTGTCGCGATAGATACCTTTCCGGCAACGACAGGCTGACGGACCTTGATTGAAATGGCTTTTCCAGGAACCGTGCGATTGAACTGGGTGTTAGTGCTCATCGGTCTATCCCTTCGTTGCCTTGGTCTTCACCTTCCGCATCCGGCTTGTTGCCAACCTGAACCGCGAGTATTCTTCGCTCCATAAGAAACTCGTGGCCGGCAAACACTTGACAGCGATATTCTCCAGGCTCGGGGAACGTCAGTCCCGGCATGTTCAGGCAGATTTCGGCAATCATGCGAGGATCGGCGAACTCAATTTCCGCTTCAGTCTCAAGAACAGCCTCCCGGCTCTCGTCTGCGTCAATGATCCGTATTCGTATCGGCAATTTCCCCCGTCCATCCGTAAGGGCGATGTACAACCCGAGCGAGAAGACCGACAACGGGAAGCTAGGCCCCACCACGGCCGAAAAACACCCAAGGAGCGTTGACTTTCCTGTGCCCGGATCTCGCCAAACGAGATCACAGATCACCATCGCAAGTGGGTACGGGGCGTTGCCAACAGGCGCGTTTTCTGGGTCCATGGAATTCTAGCATGACCCCAGATCCAAGCAATGTCAATCCCCAGGCCATTTGTATAGACTGTACGGCCCCCGCATGGGGGATATTTCGCTTTTACACTTTACACCGGGAGATTTCCAGCCAAAGTGTACCACTACCCTTTTTCCGCCGGGCTTGTCCCGCGGAATGAAGCGGTGTAAACTGCCGGCTGGCAAATGTGAGGCTTCCCCGGACGGCGGGGGCCGCGGTCGGCCCCTCCCCCCCCCTTCGGGCCGAGGCAGCCTCCAAGGCGGTGTGAGGAGTGTGTGCGATGCCACAAGGCACTGTTACCAAATTGGTGTCCGATCGTGGATTTGGCTTCATCTCCGCGGAAGAACAAGAGATTTTCTTCCATCATTCGGTCGTCGCCGACGGGGGATTCGACAACCTCTCGGTCGGTCAGACGGTCGAGTATCAGGTTGAGGAGGGCGGCGCCGACCGGCGGGGCAAGGGTCCCCGGGCCTCCTCGGTCAAGCCGGTTTAGCGCCCGTTTCACGGGCGGACGTGCCGAGCGGAGCGATGGCGAGTCCTTGCGCTGGTGGCCTGCGCAGGCGGCATGGCCCCGGCCCGGTTAGTCACCCGAACACCAGGCTTTGTCGGAAAAGCTCACACCAGCCCGACGCGCAAGCGAGGGAGCTACCTCGTCTGAGTCCCTCGCTTGCGCTTCGGGCTAGTGTTCGGATTGGCCGTCTAGTCCCCGATCCTCGCCGAAACCGCCATTGACGCGCGGGGCCCCCGCTCTTATCTTGGGCCGCCTATTTCTGCGCGCCGAACCGGCTGTGTCTAAGTGCTTGCGCACAAATAACTTCTGCAATTCGCCGATGGATTTGCTCGCTTGTCGGAGAACCCGCCGCACCGTGCGAGCCCCTGGCCGGGCCATGCTGCTCTTGGCAGGCCTGTTGATGGGGGCGGCCGGGTGTGCGCAGAAGTTCGTCATGCTCCGCCCGGTCCCCCACAGTCCGTTGGCCGAAGAACTCCAACTGACCTCCTGGAGCGGCCCGCAACCCAGCCCCCGCACCATGCAGCTCTTGCGGGTTTATAACCTGGCGGACGGCCTGGCGGGCAGTCCGCGGCCGTTGTTGGAGCGCCTCCAATGGCTGACGGACCGCGAGCCGTCGGCCGACAAGGTCTACGCCCTGTCGGAACTGGCCTACCTCGGGGCGAAGAAGACGGAGCCGCACGACCCCCACGCGGCGATCGACCTCTACGGGGCCTCCGTGCTCCACGCCTACGCCTACCTGTTCGACGACCGGTTCGCCGCCACGCGCAACTGCTACGACTCGCAATTCCGCGGGGCCTGCGATCTCTACAACGCCGCCCTGGAAGCCATGCTCCGCATCATCTGCAAGAACCGCGAGTTGGTGCCGGGCACGAGCAAGACCATCCACACGGCGGCCGGCACCTGGGACATCACCTGCGTGCTCCGCGGCGGCAGTTGGCAGTCGCAGGACTTCGATCACTTCGAGTTCGTCTCCGATTACGAGATGAAGGGGCTGAAGAACCTCTACCTGACGCACGGGCTGGGGGTGCCGCTGATCGCCGTGCGGCGGGACTACGCGGGCCAGCCGGCCGCGGCCCGCTACTACCCGGCCGGCCTGAGCTTCCCGGTGACCGCGCTGTTGCGGCCGGTGCCCCCGGCCCGCGAGGCCGGGCGAAGCCAGGGCCTCCTGGAACTCTACGACCCGCTGGCCACCACCGACACCCGCGTCGGCCACCTGAACGTGCCGCTGGAAAGCGACCTGACCACGCCGCTGGCATTCTTCCTGTCGAAGATCCCGATCGACACGCTGGCGACGGTCGGGCTGTTGGATCCCGAGAGGCTCTTGGCCATGCGGCAGGACCGGAAGACCCCGATCACGGGACTCTACATGGTGCAGCCGTACGAGCCGGGCAAGATCCCCGTGCTGTTGGTCCACGGCCTCTGGTCCACCCCGATGACCTGGATGGAAATGTTCAACGATCTGCGGAGCTCGCCGGATATCCGCCGTCACTACCAGTTCTGGTTCTATCTGTATCCGACCGCTCAGCCGTTCTGGCTCAGCGCGGCCCAGTTGCGGCACGACCTGGCCGAGGCCCGCGAGGTACTGGATCCCGAGCACCGGGAGCCCGCCTTGGACCAGATGGTGCTGGTGGGGCACAGCATGGGCGGCCTGGTCTCAAAGCTCCAGACCCTGGAGAGCGGAAGCGACTACTGGAACCTGGCCAGCCACGCGCCGCTGGAACAGGTCCGGGCCGACCCCGAGACGAAGCAGCGTTTGGCGGACGTCTTCTTCTTCCATCCCAACCCGTCGATCCGCCGCGTCGTGATGATCGCCACGCCCAACCAGGGCACCCAGTACTTCAACCAAACCACGCAGTACCTCGTAGACAAGCTGATCCGTCTGCCCGCTACGCTCGTGAACAACCAGCAGCAGCTCTTCCACGACAACAAGGGCCTGGCGTTTGCCGGCTCGCTCTTGCAGGTCGAAACGAGCATTGATTCGTTGTCCCCCGCTTTGCCGATCTTTCCGCTGATGGCGGCCGGCCGCCGGGCGCCGTGGGTCCGATACCACGACATCGTCGGCCAAACCCCGGGCCGGTCGTGGTTGGGGCTCTCCAGAACGGAAAGCGACGGGGTGGTGCCGGTCGCCAGCGCTCGCCAGGGCGGGGCCGACTCGGAGGTGGTCGTGCCGGCCGATCATTCGACGGTCCACTGCCATCCGGCGGCGGTGATGGAGGTCCGGCGGATCCTGCAGGAGCACCTGGCGGAGTTGCGGGCCGGGCCCGGGGCGGCCGCGGCGCCGGCCGTCAACCGCTGAGGGCGGATTGTTGGGGTGAATCTCTTGACACCGCCGGGTCCGACCGCAACACTGAGCTTTGTCAGGCTACCGCCGTGGGGCCCCGGCGGCCACGACAAGAGGTATGGACCCCGTGAACCGGAATAGGTGGGCTAATGGATGCGCCGATTCGGCTTGAAGTCGTTTCAGAAGCGCCGCGGGCGGTCGCACCAAGGCCGTGGGGCTTTTGGGCCACCGTCGGTCTTTCGCTGCTCGTCATCCTGGCGTCTTTCATGGTTCAGATCATCACGGTGATCGGGTACATTGCGGTGCGCGGGTACCTGCATCCCCAGCGCGGTTTGAACCAGTTGGCCCAGGATGCAGGGACCAGCGGCCTGCTCCTCTCGTTAGCCACTTGGGCTTGCTTGCCCGTCGGCCTGGGGCTGACGCTCTTATTTGCAAAACTTCGCCGCGGCTGGACCGTGCGCGAGTACCTCGCGCTGAAACCGGTGCCCAAACGCACGATGCTCGGATGGCTGGGGCTCCTGCTCGTCTTTGTGGGGGCCTCCAGCGGAGTGGACTGTCTGGTAGGTCGCCCGACCCTTCCCGAGTTCATGAGCCAGATCTATCGGAACGCGTACAGCGTGCCCTTGCTCTGGGCGACACTCCTGCTGGCCGCTCCCTTACTGGAGGAAACGCTGTTTCGCGGCTTTATGATTCGCGGGATTCGGCAGTCGCGGCTGGGGGTCACGGGGGCGATCGCCATCACGTCGGCGGGCTGGTCGCTGATGCATCTTCAGTACGACGCCTACGTGATCGTCCAGATCTTCTTGCTGGGAATTCTGTTGGGCGTGGCGCGCCTGAAAACCCAATCGCTCTACCCGACGCTGGCGATGCACTCGCTGTGGAACCTGCTGGCGATGATCGGGGTCACGGTGTCCGAGTCGCTGCAATGATTTGCCGCCCGTGCTCGCCGGCTTGCCCAGGTTCCCGCCAGCCGCTATCCTTGAAAGACTGAAAAGAACAGGCAGATGCGAGGTCCGACCATGAAATTCAGGATCCTGATCGAACAAGATGAAGACGGGCAATTCGCCGCGTGCTGTCCCACCCTGCCCGGGTGTATCTCGGAGGGTAAGAGCCGCGAAGAAGCCCGTATCAACATGGCCGATGCTATCGCCGGCTATCTCGCCAGTCTGCGCAAGCACAACGAGCCCATTCCCCCTGCGATCACCGAAGAGCTGATCGAGGTAGATCTGTGAGCAGGCTGCCGGTTGTCTCCTGCCGCGAAGCTGTCGCCGCTTTTCAGAGGGCCGGCTACGAACTGGATCACCAGACGGGCAGCCACCTTGTCTTGCGGCACAAGACGGGTCCTCATCGACGATTGACGATCCCGAATCATCGGGAGCTTGCCAAGGGGACCCTCCGGTCGCTCATTCGTGAGTCCGGGCTGACTGTCGACGAGTTCGTGGCGCTGCTGTAACTCACTGGCCTGCGCTTACAAGGCGGCGATTGCCTTGAAGTCATCCTTGAGCAGTTACAGAGGTGCTGGTGGATGGCCTTACACGCTGCCTTGGCGGCGGGCGATCTCGTCCCGCAGCCGGGCGCCCCGCCCCCACTCCTCGGCCGCCACCGCCTCGACCAACCTGTTAGCCAAGACCGAGACTGAACTTGACCGCGCCCTCAATGCTGGTAATGTCGGCGGCGGAGAGTCTGCCGACCGGCCGCAAGCCAAAACGGCTGTGATCGATAGCCCGAATCTGGTGGCACAAAAAGACCGTTTGCACCGCTAAGCCGTTGCCGGGCGAGGGATCTACGACAACGACGTTTCGGAAATTCACCGGTTTATCCGCAGCCTTCGTTCCTGGAATGACGGTGACAACGAGGGGCTTGGAGTTGATCTCGTTAATCGACAAGACGACAACGGGGCGTACCTTATGGCCCCCGATTTCCCTTCCAACGACAGGGTCCAAATCCACGAAGAACACTTGACCGCGCTGGATCGGCATCCTGGTGGGCCCTTTGGGATCGATCCGCGGCCAAGCGCCGTCCCGACTTGCTTACTCGGCCGACTCGGCAGGCTCGCCGACGGAGTCCGCAGTGATTTCCGAATAGCGAGAGACCGTCGGCAGAAAACCTCTTTCAATCGCCTCTTTGTAGCTCGCGCCGTGATACGCAATGCCATTGATGTCATGCCCAAGCGTGGCCAACACAGTGGCAAACCCCAATCCATTGCGGATTGCGAAGTCGATGAATGCCTGGAAATCTCGCAGCAGGCGAACTTCCTCCTCGGTCATCGCTCCGGAGACCAATCGCTTGTCTTCCGCGACGATTTCACGACCTTTTTCAGCAGCGCTAGTTCCCACGGGATTTCTCCTTTCAAGTGCCAAAATCAAAAAGTCTCAGCGGCCCAATGGCCACTGCCTATAAATACAACCACCCGTAGGCACTATTCAGATTATCCTATCGCTTTCGCGCGGGGTCAAGGCCGCCACTCGCCGGGTTTCACACCTGGCCCTGCCGGCGGGCGATCTCGTCCCGCAGCCGGGCGGCCCGCTCGTACTCCTCGGCCGCCACCGCCTCGGCCAATTGCTCGGCC
>JBEKCP010000247.1:0-8328 GCA_050014815.1 Thermoguttaceae bacterium
TGCAAGCGGCCGGTGCTGGGATCGAGCAACCGCCCGCTGAAGTCGCTGACCGACATGATCAAGGGCAAGCAGGGGCGCTTCCGCGAGAACCTGCTGGGCAAGCGCGTCGACTACTCGGCCCGCAGCGTGATCGTGGTCGGCCCCGCCTTGCGGCTGCACCAGTGCGGGCTGCCCAAGAAAATCGCCTTGGAGCTGTACCAGCCGTTCATCATCCGCCGCCTGAAGGAGCTGGGCCACGCCGACACGATCAAGAGCGCCAAGAAGATGCTCGAGCGGAAGGACGAGGAAGTCTGGGACATCCTCGAGGAGGTGATCCAGGACCACCCCGTGCTCCTGAACCGCGCCCCGACGCTGCACCGCATGGGCATCCAGGCCTTCGAGCCGGTGCTGGTCGAGGGCAACGCGATCAAGCTCCACCCGCTGGTGTGCAAGGGCTTCAACGCCGACTTCGACGGCGACCAGATGGCCGTGCACCTGCCGCTGTCGATCGAGGCCCAGGTCGAGGCCCACACGCTCTTGATGTCCACGAACAACATCTTCAGCCCGGCCAACGGCGCGCCGATCATCAGCCCGTCGCAGGACGTCGTGATGGGCTGCTACTACATGACGACCTCGCTGGCGAACTGCCGGGGGGACGGGATGCGGTTCTCCTCGTTCAACGAGATGGTCCTCGCTTACTCGCTGGGCAAGGTCGCCACGCACGCGGCCATCGAGATCCGCCTGCCGGAGGACCGGCAGGTCAAGAACGAGCCCCTGGTCGCCCCCGGCTCGCTCATCCGTACGACGGTGGGGCGCGTGCTTTTCAACGCGAATCTGCCGGCCGGCATGCCCTACTACAACACACCGCTGCGCTCGGCCGACCTGGCCATCGTTATCTCCGACTGCTACGAGCTCCTTGGGCGCCGCGAGACCATCGATTTGCTCGACTCGATGAACCGCATCGGGTTCCGCCAGAGCACGCTGAGCGGCCTGAGCTTCGCCACCGACGACCTCATCACGCCCCCGAACAAATCGAAGATCATCGCCAACGCCGAGAAAGGCGTCCTGCGGATCCATAAGCTCTACCAGCGGGGCATCATCACCGAAGGCGAGCGCTACAACCAGGTGCTGGACGCCTGGACCCACGCCCGCGAGCAAATCACCACCGAAATGATGACCGAGCTGGAAAACGACCACCGGTTCCCCCACTACATCAACCCGATCTACCTGATGGCGCACTCCGGGGCCCGCGGCGGCGTCGAGCAGATCCGCCAGTTGGCCGGGATGCGCGGGCTGATGGCCAAGCCGTCGGGGAAGATCATCGAGACGCCGATCAAGGCGAACTTCCGCGAGGGCCTGAGCGTGCTGGAGTACTTCAGTTCGACCCACGGTGCCCGCAAAGGCCTGGCCGACACGGCTTTGAAGACGGCCGACTCCGGCTACCTCACCCGCAAGCTGGCCGACGTGGCCCAGAACGTCGTCGTCACGCAGCACGACTGCGGCACCACCCAGGGCATCACCAAGGGGGTGATCTACCGCGGCGAGAAGGTCGAGGTGAGCCTGGCCGATTCGATCCGCGGCCGCGTCAGCCGCACCAACATCGTCAACCCGATCACCGACGAGGTGATCGTGCGGGAAAACGACCTCGTCACGACCGAGATCGCCCACAAGATCGAGGAGCTGGGACTGGAGAGGATCCAGGTCCGCAGCCCGATGACGTGCGACGCGTCGCTGGGCGTCTGCGCACTCTGCTACGGCATGGACCTGTCGACCAGCAGCCTGGTCGAGGAAGGCATGGCGGTGGGGATCATCGGGGCGCAGTCGATCGGCGAGCCGGGCACGCAATTGACGATGCGGACGTTCCACATCGGCGGCACCGCCGCCCGCCACGTCGAAGAAAGCGAAATCCGCGCCAAGAAGCAGGGCCTCGTCAAGTTCACCCGCATGAAGGTCGTCCGCAACGACGCCGGCCAGCAGGTCGTCCTGACCCGCAACGGCGAAATCCTCGTGCTGGACCCCAAGGGCCGCGAGCTCGAGAAGTACGAAGTCCCCGCCGGCGCCAACCTCTCCATCGCCGAGAACCAGGAGGTCCAGCCCGGCATGGTCCTCTGCCAGTGGGACCCGCACGCGATCCCGATCCTGGCCGAAGTCGGCGGGAAGGTCCGGTTCGAGGACGTCATCGAGGGCGAGACGATGCGGCAGGAGAAGGACCCCAGCGGCCACGTCCGCATGATGGTCATGGAGCACAAGGGCGACCTCCACCCGCAGATCGTGCTGGAAGACGAGACCGGCAAGATCCTCGACTTCTACTACCTGCCGGAAAAGGCCCACGTCGAAGTGGCCGAGGCGAGCACCGTCTCCGCCGGCACGCTGTTGGCCAAGACGCCCCGCGAGGTGGCCGGCACGCAGGACATCACCGGCGGGCTGCCCCGCGTCACCGAAATCTTCGAGGCCCGCAAGCCCAAGGACCCCGCCGTCATCGCCGAGATCGACGGCACGGTCGAGCTCCTGGGCGAGAAGCGCCGCGGAAAACGGACCATCGTCGTCCGCAGCGAAAGCGGCATCGAGCGCGAGCACCTCGTCTCCCACGGCAAGCACCTCCGCGTACACGCCGGGAGCTTCGTCCGGGCGGGCGAGGCCCTCGTGGACGGACCCCTGGTGCCCCACGACATCCTCCGCATCTCCGGCGAGGAAGCCGTGCAGCAGTACCTCACGCGGGAAATCCAGAACGTCTACCGCAGCCAACGCGTCGAAATCAACGACAAGCACATCGAAATCATCGTCGCCCAGATGCTGCGGAAAATCCGCGTCGAAACCACCGGCGACACCAACCTCCTGCCCGGCGCCGTCATGGATAAATTCGAGTTCCGCACGGTCAACCAGGAGTTGAGCCGCTGCGTGAGGATCGTCGACAAGGGCGATAGCGACTTCGCCGAAGGGGCGATCGTCCCCATCGAGGCGCTCGAACACACCAACGCCCAGATCGAGGCCCTCGCCGGCTCGCCGGCCAAGGGCGCCAAGCCCAAGCCCGCCACCGCCAGCACCCAGCTCCTGGGCATCACCAAGGCGGCCGTCCAGAGTTCCAGCTTCATCTCGGCCGCCAGCTTCCAGGAAACCACCAAGGTGCTCACCGAGGCGGCCCTGGCCGGCAAGATCGACCGCCTCGTCGGACTGAAGGAGAACGTCATTCTGGGCCACCTCATCCCGGCGGGCACCGGCTTCCGCACCTACCAGGATTCGGAGGTCCGGATCCGGCCGGCGGCCCTGGAGGGCCTTACCCCCGAGAAGGAAGACGTCCTGGCCCGCCACTTCCCGCTTCTGGAGGCATCCAGAAAGGAACTGCCGGCAGCGCCGCCGCCGCCGGTTGTCGATGGCCAGTCGGCCCCCGCCGCCGAGCCGGGCCCCAGCCCGCTGGATGCCCTCCTAGCCGCCGCCGAACCCAAGGAGGAAGAGGGGAGCAACGAGGAGTAAGCCCCGCCCCCATTGACACCGGGCAGGAAACGGGCAAAATGAAGGGTTCTCGCCTGCCGAGAGCCGTTTCCCCAGGAACCCGAGCAGACACATGCCGACGATCAACCAGTTAGTGCGAAAACGACGCAGGGTGCAACGCCGCAGCAGCAAGGCCCCGGTGCTGGAGCAGTGCCCCCAAAAGAGGGGCGTCTGCCTCCAGGTCAAGACGATGACCCCCAAGAAGCCCAACTCCGCCCTGCGAAAAATCACCCGCGTCCGGCTCTCCAACGGCAAGGAAGTCACCGTCTACATCCCGGGCGAGGGGCACAGCCTCCAGGAGCACTCGATCGTACTGATCCGCGGCGGGCGAATCCGCGACCTGCCGGGCGTCCGCTACCAGGTCGTCCGCGGCGCCCTGGACACGCTGGGTGTCGATGGCCGCAAACAGTCCCGAAGCCGCTACGGAGCCAAGAAGTCGTAAGAAGAGAGGGATTAGGGATTGGGGATTAGGGATTAGAAAAGTCCCGCCCTGGCCCTTGCCCCTCTAATCCCCAATCCCCAATCCCCAATCCCTCCTCTGCCATGGGCCGAATCACCGCCAGCAAGAAAACGCTCGTCCCGGATCCCAAGTATGGTTCGATCCTGGCCAGCAAGTTCATCAACTGCATGATGTGGAACGGCAAGAAGAGTTCTGCCCAGCAGGTCTTCTACGGCGCGCTGGACATCATCGGCGAGAAAGTGAAAGACGCGGAGCCGATCCAGGTCTTCACCACGGCCGTCGACAACATCAAGCCGAACATCGAGGTCCGCTCGAAGCGGGTCGGCGGCGCCTCCTACCAGGTGCCGATGCAGGTCAGCAAGAACCGGCAGCAATCCCTGGCGATCCGCTGGATCCTGATGGCCTGCCGGGAGAAGAAGGGCCGGCCCATGCACGAAAAGCTGGCCGCCGAGCTGTTGGCCGGCTACAACCGCGAGGGCGCGGCCTACACCAAGCGGGAAAACGTCCACCGCATGGCCGACGCCAACAAGGCCTTCGCCCATTTCGCCTGGTAACCGGAAGGCCGGGCTTTGCCACGCTAGCCCGAAGCGCAAGCGAGGGAATCGCCTGGTTTCCGTCCCTCGCTTGCGCTTCGGGTTAGTTTGCCCGCGAGAGCTTCCCCGTCAGCGCGACGTTCTCGGCAATCTGGTCGGTCTTCTTCGGAAACGCCCCAATGCAGATGCCGTCCTTGCGCCTCAGGCGTTTGAGAACGTAAGGGAGCGTGTCTTTGGGCAGGATGCGGCCGGCGCCGAGCACCTTGTACGCCACCACCGGCTTGTCGAGCTTCGCGATCGTTGCAAGCGATTCTTCGAGGCCTTCTCGAACGTAGTTGTCCGGCCGGTAGAGCGTCTGGTGGTAGAAGTCGGTCGGCAGCCCCTTCTCTTCGGCGACCAGGTGAGTCTTGGCCCCGTGCGTGGCCATGCCCGCCGGCAAACCGAAGCTCTTGATCAGCTCCAGCCAGCCGCGAACCACGTCGAATTCTCCCCGCCCCCACTGCCCGTCGATTTGGCACCCCTGGATACAGACGGCCTTTGAGCCATTCTTGGCCGCCGCAGCAATGTCTTTCTCCATCGGGAGCCGGTCGGGCTGGGCGATCCAGATCTTGAGCTTGCCGCCCTTCTCCTGGTACTCGTTCCACAGGCGGATCCAGTGGTCGTAGCAGGGTGTCCAGACGGCCGTGATGCCGTGTTCGGCGGCCTGGTCCAGGACCGCCATGATCCGCTCTTTCGTATAGTAGGCCCGCATCTCTCCGCCGGACGCTTGTGGATTGCCGTGGGCGAAGCCGAAGAACGGATTGCTCCCAAGGATCAGCCGGGAGACTTCGAGTTTTCCCAACTTGATAGTGGGCATTTCGCCGGGTTTCTCCGCCGCGGCCGCACCCTCTGCCATCCGCACTGCCGCCGCGGCAACGCCCAGCGCCAAGGTGTCTTTCAGGAACTCGCGCCGCGTCGTCCGACTCATCATGGCAATGCGCTCCCTTGCAACCGATTCTTACTGCCTCGCCTCGCCCAATTCACACTTCTCGCTCAACTTCCGCCATGCGGTCATCGACCGGGCCAGGTGGTCGCGGGCGTCGCCGCCAAGGCCGTAGCATTGCAGGCCGATCGGCCCCTTGTAGCCCAACTCCTTGAGAGTCCGGAGCAGGCCGCCCACGTCGAACGAGCCCTTGTCCAACGGCTGGATGAGGCGGTTCCAGCCGCCGCCGGGGTCGAACGTGTCGGCGCCGTTGATGGACACGGCCCAAAGCCGCGGCATGGCCTGCTTCAGCACCGTCCGGTAGTCGCGATCCTTGCTCACCCGCAGGTAGTGACACAGGTTGAACATCGCGCCGACGTTCGGGCGATCGACCTTCTCCGCCACGCGGACCGCGTCTTCGATCCGCTGGATCCAATCGCCCGCGTGCGGGTAGAGGAGCAACTGCGAGCCGCTGTCCCGCGCCAACTCCGACATCTCGCGGAGGATCTCGACCGCGCGGGGATCGACCGACGCGTCGGACGCCTTCGCGCCGCTCATGATCAGGAGCAACTGCACGTTGCGGCCTTTCACCAGCGCGAGGACCTCCTTGAGCTTCTGCTGATCGTAGGGCGGCTTGCCGGGCGTCAGGTTGACCCACATGGTGATCTGATACAGCCGGAGGCCGGCCGCGTCGAGGGTCTTGAGCCGCTCGGCGACCTTATCGAGCCCAACGTGGCCGACGCCGTCGTAGCCCAGGTCCTTGAGCATCTCGGCCTGCTCTTGCAACGAACGCTTCTTCGCGTCGTGCCAGTCGATGCAGAAGGGGAAGAAGGGGTAGCCCTTGAGCGTCCCGGCGCGGTCCGGCTGGGCCGAGCGGGCCGCCGGGACCGCGGACAATACACATGCCGATACAAAAATGCCCAGTACGACCGGTGCGATCTTCATCAGATTCTCCTCATACGACCTGGTGGCAGTAGGTCCCGCTTGCCGAGCGGGACCGTGCGAAACGGGGTCCCGCTCGGCAAGCGGGACCTACCATAAACCTCCATCTTAGCAGGGCGGCCCCCCGTGTCCAGTGGCGCAT
The DNA here is from genome assembly GCA_050014815.1 of Thermoguttaceae bacterium. Taxonomy (GTDB): domain Bacteria; phylum Planctomycetota; class Planctomycetia; order Pirellulales; family Thermoguttaceae; genus JBEKCP01. Next base: position 6,507 of record JBEKCP010000247.1, read on the forward strand.
CAAGCTGAGTTCGGCAGGGCGTTGACAAACCGCATGCAGCCATCTATCCTGGAACACACCCTTTAAGGAGTCGCCATGCACGACGTTTCCAACCGGCGAAACCCCCGCTGCCAGTTCCATCAGGGGTTTTGGCTTCTCGCTGTGGTCGTGATCGGTGCGACGGGCCCGGCGGCGTCGTTCTCCGCCGAGAAGGGGGCCGGCATCGCGGGTGATCAGCGCGAGAAGGGGACGGCGGGCGGGCGCCTGGTGAGCATCGTGGACCACGGGGCGCGGCCCGGCGAACTGTGTACTGCCGCCATTCAGGCCGCCGTGGACCGCGCGGCCCGCGCCGGCGGCACCGTCTACGTCCCGCCCGGCCGCTGGATCACCGGCACGATCGAGTTGAAGAGCGGAGTGACGCTGCACGTCGATCCGGCGGCGGCGCTGGTGGGCAGCGGCAAGATCGACGACTACCGCTGGCACGCCGGCAATACCCACGAGCGGGCCAACCACAGCCTGATCTTCGCGGAGGGGGTTGAGGACGTGACGATCACCGGCGGCGGCGTGATCGACGGCAACGGTCAGGCCTTTTGGGACCCGCCCGCCGCGGACTCCGCCTGGTGGATCGCCCGCAACCCGCGGCCCATGCCCATGGTCGAGCTGCGCCGCTGCCGGCGCGTCTGCCTGCGGGATATCCGGCTGCAGAACTCGCCCGGCTGGACCGTCCATCCCTTCTGCTGCGACGACGTGGTGCTCCGCGGCGTGCGGGTGAAGAACCACATGTTTGGCCCCAACACCGACGGTTTCGACATCAACGGCTGCCGCGACGTGCAGATCAGCAATTGCCTGCTGGCCTGCGGCGACGACGCGATCATCCTCAAGGCCACGCCCCAGGCCCGCTCCACCGAGCGGGTGGCCATTTCCAACTGCATCTGCTCGTCCAACTGCATCGCCATCGGCATCGGGCAGGAAACCGAGTCGGACATCCGCCAGATCGCCGTGAGCAACTGCATCTGCTACAAGAGCCACCGCATGTTCGCCATCGGCATCTGGGACGGCGGCACGGTGGAGGACGTGACGGTGACCGGCCTCACCGGCGACACCCTGTGCGATTCCCGCCTGGCGCGGCCCATCCAGATGGAGGTCAAGCAGCTTGAGACCCTGCCGCAGACGCGGCCGCTGGGGACGATCCGCAACGTCAACATCAGCAACGTCGTGGCCCGGACCCGCGGCCGGATCCTGATCACGGCGCAGGAAGGCGCGACGCTGGAACACATCTCGTTGCGGGACGTGCGGCTGCAATACGTCGGCCTGGAGGACGCCGAGGCCCTGTCGCCGCGCGACGGCCGGTCCGGCTCCAGCCAGTATGCCAACCGCAACCCGGAGGCCCGCCGGCAGAATGCCGCCGTGGTGCTGGAGAACGTGCGGGGCTTCGATGCCGGCGATCTTGCGATCCATTGGCCCAAGCCCGCGGCGGCCCCGGCGGCCGAAGGCAAGCCCGGGGCGGAACGTCCGCCGCCCTACCGCGTGCTCTGGGCCCGCCACGTGCAGAACAGCCGGCTGGCCGCCCCGATGGCCGCGGCCAGCAGCGATAAAATCGACGCGATCTTCGCCGAGGACTGCCCCGGCTGCGTGTTCCGCGCCGGCCCGTGAGCGAGACGGGCAGCGGATCATTCCGGCCAAAGGCAAGATCGGCGTCGGCCTGCACAGGGGACTGTCCCAATTTTCGCGGCGGGCACCATCCGTGCAGCGGATGGTCGCCCGAAAATGGGACTGTCCCCCTTGGGACCAAGAACCCATCAACAATCACCAATAGGGAGACGACCGATGAAACGCGATACGA
>JBEKCP010000248.1:0-8327 GCA_050014815.1 Thermoguttaceae bacterium
TGTCGTGCAGCAGCCCGCACCGGCGGGCCAGGGTGCCGTTGAGTCCCATCTCTTCGGCCAGCATCCCGGCGATGAACGCGACCTCGACGCTGTGCCGCAGCACGTTCTGGCTGTAGCTGGTGCGGAAGTGCAGCCGGCCCAGCAGGTGGACCAGCCGCTCGTGCAGCCCGAGGATCCCCGTCTCCTGGCAGGCTTCTTCGCCGAGTTTCTGGATGTGCCGGTCGAGCTCCTTCTGCGTGCCGGCGACGATCTCCTCGATCCGGGTCGGATGGATGCGGCCGTCGACGATCAGCTTGGTCAAGGCGATTCGCGCGACCTCGCGGCGGATCATGTCGAACGCGCTGACGATGACCACGCCCGGCGTGTCGTCGATGATCACGTCGACGCCCGTGGCCTTCTCGAATGCGCGGATGTTGCGCCCCTCGCGGCCGATGATCCGGCCCTTCATCTCGTCGTTCGGGATGCCGACGGTGCTGGTGGTGCTCTCGGCCGTGTGGGAGGCCGCGTAGCGCTGGATGGAAGAGAGGAACATTTCGCGGGCCTTGACCTCGCAGGCCTCGGCCGCCTGCTTCTCGTAGCGGAGCACCAGCGCGCCGGTCTCCTGCTGGAGCTGCGTGTCGAGGATCTCCAGGAGCCGCCGGGTCGCCTCCTCGCGGCTCAGCCCGCTGAGTTGGTGGAGCGTCTGCCGCTGGAGATCCAGGAGCTTCGACAGGTCCTCCTTTCGCTGGTTGACGTCCTGGATCCGCTCGGTCAGCTTCCGCTGGGTGTTCTCGACGATCTTCTCCTGCTTGCGGATCTGCTCGGCCTGTTCTTCCAGGGCGTCCTGGCGCTTGTCCAGGAGCCGCTCGCGCTCGTGCAGCTCGGCGCGGACCTTGCGGAACTCCTTCTCACTCTCCGCTTGCTGCTGGAGCTCCGTTTCCTTGATCTTCAACTCCGCCTCGCGGCGGCGATTCTCCATCTCCAGGTCGGCGAGGCGGACGATCTCCCGCGCCTCGCTCTCGGCGTCCCGGCGGCGGAGCCGGTCCAGGAGCCGCACCAAGAGATAAGTCAATATTGCGGCCAGAACGACCGCAAAGACATAGCTTAACCACTGTCCCGCGCTCACGGCTCGTTCCTACCTGTAATCGGACCGGGATGGCCCGGGCAAAAGGTTTCCAAGCGCCTCCGGCAGGATCGACCGGGAGACAGCCCACCGCGGCGCGGCGAAGAATCTTTCCGCGCGCGAGCGACCCGCCGGGCGCCTAACCGCCGGCCGGGTACGCGGGTTTCGAGAGGACGGTGCGGCCACCAGGGCCCCCTGGTAGACCGGGCAGAACGCAACTTGCACGCTTCGTCATCCAACCCGTGCGGTAGGAGGGCCCGCCGGGCAGGCTCCCCGGCCGCAGGCGACCGGAAACCACCCAAGCGGGAGCAAGCGGCCGAAGCGGTATCCCAAGGACACCGCCCGCCCTCATGCCCAACCACCGAAGGAAAATCAAAATCCAGTTCATCAAGGCTGCCTAAGACCAGAACCTCGTCGAATACTCGCTGTAGGCTACCCCCGCAGCCGCATATAAGGGCTGCCAAAGGCGTTTCTCAGGCCGTTTGTCCCCTTGTCAACAGGGAATCATTACGGCCAAACTATCATTCTAACAAACGGCGCGCAAACTGCAAGGGGCCCTCGACGTGATGTCATAAAGCATTTAGATACCATGGGTTACGGCATTAACCATTGTAACGGGCCCGATGGCTGATTATGATGTAGATGTGCTGATCTTGCTTACCAACGACGATGGAATCTACGCCCCCGGACTGGCCGCCCTGCAGCAGGAACTAGCCCGACTGGGGGAGGTGTGCGTCGTCGCCCCGGCCACCGAACAGAGCGGCGTCGGTCACTCTATCACCTACCTGACTCCGTTGATCGTCAAGGAGATTTTTCACCACCAGCGCGGTGGGGGCGGGGGCTCGGGCCGCTGGGGCTGGGCCGTCCAGGGCAGCCCGGCCGACTGCGTCAAAATCGGCATCACCGAGTTCTGCCCCGCTTACCCGGACCTGGTCGTCAGCGGCATCAACAGCGGCCTGAACGCGGGCATCAACGTCCTCTACTCGGGCACGGTGGCCGCGGCCATTGAAGGCGCCTTCTTCGGGATCACCAGCATCGCCGTCTCGCTGGAATACGCCGAAAACCCGTCGATCGAGAAAGCCGCCCGTTTGGCACGCCAGATCATCGAGCACATCCTGAAGAGAAAAACGCGCGAGCCCCAACTCTACAACCTCAACATCCCCACCGTCGCCCTCCGCGGGCCGGCGAAGGTCTGCGTCGTGCCGATGAATGTCACCCGCTACGGCGACACTTTCCAGAAGCGCAAGGACCCGTGGGGACGCGACTACTACTGGCTGACCGGCGGTCCCGCCCCCCTGGTGTCCGAGCACGAGACCGACCTGTCCGCGCTGGCCAAGGGCATGGTCGCGCTGACGCCGCTGGACTACAACATGACGCGGCAATCCGTCCTGGCCGACATGGAGCAGTGGCGGTTCCGGTTGAACCATCGCGAAGCCCCCAGGTCCGGCTCGCGCAAACGCAATTCCAAGACACGTTCAGGGAGGACACGCTCATGAGAGGTTTTCCAAGGAATCTACGGATCGCGGCAGGGCTGCTTTGGATCGTCGCCGTCGGTTGTGAGGAACCGGCGCCGCCGCCGGCCGGACAACCTTCGGCGCCCGTCTCTGCCAAGCCGGCGGCGCCGGCCGCCAAGCCAGCGGTGCCGGGCCCAGCGGCGCCGACCCCGGACGTCGTCCGGGAGAAGGCCGCCGTGGGCATGGGCGAGCGAGGGCGAGGTTACGGCGAAGGATTCGTCGCTACGCCGGTCAAGGCGCTTTGGCGCGTGACCGAACAGATGGCGATCAATCAGATCGAGCATGATATGCAACTCTACAAGGCATCCAGCCCGGACGGGCGCGGGCCCAGAACTCAAGAGGAGTTCATGGAGAAGATCATCAAGGCCGGCGGCATCCGGCTGCCGCCGCTGCCGCCGGGGCAGCGGTACGTGTACGACCCGGCCACGGAGTTGCTCATGGTCGAGCAGCCCCGGCAGCCATAGAAGCGATGCGAAGCCGCAGGCGGCCGCTACGCAAGCACGGACAACTGACGACTGACGACTGACAACTGACGCGGCCCGCAGTGCCCTCACCCTCGGCCCCTTTTCCAAGGGGAGAGGGGAGAAGGAACGCCGCCGTCCCGGAATTGCGCAGGGCCTGCCGGCCCTCACATGCCGCGGGGGTCTTCGACGAGCTCGTGGTCCGTAATCAGCCACCGGCCCGAGTCCAGCCGCAGGCGGACGACCATCGGAAAGGGCCGGAGCGTAACTTGGCCGACCTCGCCGCGGCGGTCCTTGCCGGTGGCGATTACCGTGAACGTCGCCTTGGCCGTCCGGGGACTCGTGGTGGCGATGAAATGGATGTCCAGGTTGCGGATGCGGACCTGGACGAACTCGGCCTGTTGCATCGCCAAGGCGGCCTCCTGGCGGGTCTTCGCCGCGTCGGGCGCGAGCAGCTTGAGCAGCCGCGGAAGGTCGTTGGCCTCCAGCGCGGCGGCGGCGTCCTCGATCGTCACGGTCACCTGTTTCCGCTCCGTGATAACCGACTGCTCGACCAGCACTCCGATTCCCACGACTGCCGCCACGGCGGCCATCGCCCCCAAGAGCACCCCGCGGCCGGTGCGGATCAGCATCACCGCCAGGATCGCCTCCGCGGCGATGCCGACCACCAGGATGGGCCAAGGGCTTTCGAGGAAGATCATAATCAAGGGCAGATTGCGAATTGCAAATTGGCCATTGCAAATTTCAAATTGCCGGCGGCAAGGCCAGCACCTCAATTTGCAATTTGCAATTTGCAACCCTCAATTTGCAATCTAGCGCTTTTGGGGGAACAGTGGGCCGCCGTAGACGGCCGTGCCGCCGAGGATCTCCTCGATCCGCAGCAGTTGATTGTACTTGGCGATGCGGTCGGTCCGCGAGGCCGAGCCGGTCTTGATCTGGCCCGTCCCCAACGCCACGGCCAGGTCGGCAATCGTGGCGTCCTCGGTCTCGCCGCTGCGGTGGCTCATCACGTTGGTGTACCCGTTGCGGCGGGCCAGGTCGACGGCCTGGATCGTCTCGGTCAGGGTGCCGATCTGGTTCACCTTGATGAGGATGCTGTTGGCGACGCCCCGGTCGATGCCCTGCTGGAGCCGCTTGGTGTTCGTGACGAACACGTCGTCGCCGACGATTTGGATCCTCTTGCCCAGCCGGTCGGTCAAGAGCTTCCAGCCGTCCCAATCGTCCTCGGCGCAGCCGTCCTCGATGGAACAGATGGGATACTTTTCGACCCAGGCGTCATAAAGGTCGACCAGGGCGGCAACCGGGAGTTTCTTGCCGTCGACCGAGTAGGTCTTGCTCTGGGCGTCGAAGAACTCGGAGGCGGCCGGGTCCAGGGCGATCCAGACCTGGCGGCCGAGCTCGTAGCCGGCCTTGCCGACGGCCTCGACGATCACGTCCAGGGCCTCGGCATTGCTCTTGAGGTCCGGGGCGAACCCGCCCTCGTCGCCGACGTTCGTGGCCAGCTTCTTCGATTGCAGCACCTTCTTGAGGTTGTGGAAGACCTCGACCCCGCAGCGGATGGCGTCCGTGAACGACTCGAAGCCCAGCGGCATGACCATGAACTCCTGGACGTCGACGTCGTTGTCGGCGTGCGAGCCGCCGTTGAGGATGTTCATCATGGGGGCGGGCAGCAGCCGGGCGCCGACGCCGCCCAAGTACCGGAACAGCGGCAGGCCGCAGTGGTCGGCCGCGGCATGGGCCGCCGCCAGCGACACGCCCAGTACGGCGTTGGCGCCAAGCTCTTTCTTGTTCTCCGTGCCGTCCAGGTCGATCATCCGCTGGTCGAGGGCCGCCTGGTCCAAGGCGTCCATGCCGGTCAGCTCGTCGGCCAGCTTGCCGTTGACGTTGTCAACGGCCTTGAGCACCCCCTTGCCGAGGTACTTTGCCTTGTCGCCGTCGCGGAGCTCCCAGGCTTCGTGAATGCCCGTGCTGGCGCCGCTGGGGACGGCCGCCCGGCCGGACGAGCCGTCGGCCAGTTGGACGTCTACTTCAACGGTCGGGTTTCCCCGGCTGTCGAGGATTTGCCGGGCGTGAATGTCAACAATGGTTGAGCTCATGGCTGGTTCTTTCCTTTTTTGGGCCTGGATCCTGAAGCCCTATATTTTGGCCGATTGCCGGGGCGTTGACTAGCGGGGGGTGGGGGGAGTGACGAAAGAGGCGGCTCCCCTCTCCCTCCGGGAGAGGGGCTGGGGGTGAGGGCTGCTCGCCCCCTGCCTTCCCGCGCGCGTTCCGCCTTTGGGCCCCGGGCACCGCCGTGCGAAGCCGCACGCGGCTGCAATCCCAAATCTCAAATCCAAGAGCGGTCGTCACGCTTTGGCCAGCTTCCGCAGCACCGCCTGGAGGACGCCGCCGTTGCGGTAGTATTCCAATTCGACGGGCGTGTCGATGCGGACCTTGGCAGGGAACTCGTGGATGGCGCCGTCGGCCGCGAGGGCGCGGACCGTCAGCTCGGCCCCGGGCCGCAGACTGTCGTCCAGACCGGGAAGGTCGTAAACCTCTTCGCCGGTCAGGCCCAGCGATTGCCAGGTCTTGCCCGGCGGAAGCTCCAACGGCAGGATGCCCATCCCCACGAGGTTGCTGCGGTGGATCCGCTCGAAGCTGGCGGCCAGCACGGCGCGGATGCCCAATAGATAGCTGCCCTTGGCGGCCCAATCGCGACTGCTGCCGGTGCCGTATTCCGTCCCGGCCAGGACCACCAGCGGCGTGCCCTCGGCCTGATACTCCATGGCGGCGTCGTAGATGGTCATGGCCCGGCCATCGGGCAGATGGCGAGTCACGCCCCCCTCGGTTCCCGGGGCCAGCAGGTTGCGGATCCGGATGTTGGCGAACGTGCCCCGCGTCATTACGCGGTCGTTGCCTCGCCGCGACCCGTAACTGTTGAAATCGACCGGCGAGACCCCGTGCTCGCGGAGATACTTTCCGGCGGGGCTGTCCGAGGCGATGGAGCCGGCGGGCGAGATGTGGTCCGTCGTTACGCTGTCGCCCAGGGCCACCAGCACCCTGGCGCCGTGGATCGGCCGGATCGGGCCCGGCTCGGCCGCCAGGTCCACGAGGAACGGCGGCTCCTGGACGTACGTGCTCCGGGCGTCCCAGGGGAAGAGCTCGCTCGGCGTAACCGGCAGGCCGTTCCACGCCTCGTTGGACTCGAAGACGTTGCCATAGCGGGCGCGGAACATCTCGGGCCCCAGCGCCCGAGCCACCACCTCGGCCACCTCCGCCCGCGTAGGCCAGATGTCCCGCAAGTACACCTCTCGGCCATCGCTGCCGGCGCCCAGCGGCTCGGTGCCGAGGTCGATGGCCACGGTGCCGGCCAGGGCATAGGCGACCACCAGCGGCGGGCTGGCCAGGTAGTTCGCCTTGACCAGGGGATGGATGCGGCCCTCGAAGTTGCGGTTGCCGCTCAGGACGGCCGCCGCCACGAGGTTTCCGCTTTGGACCGCCTCGGCCACCGGCTCGGGCAGCGGGCCGCTGTTTCCGATGCACGTCGTACACCCGTACCCGACCAGGTGGAACCCAAGCTGCTCCAGCGGCTTGTCCAGTCCCGTGCGGCGGTAGTAATCCGTCACCACGCGGCTGCCGGGGGCCAGGCTGGTCTTCACGTATGGCTTGGCCCGCAGCCCGCGGGCAACCGCCTTCTGGGCCAGGAGTCCGGCGGCCAACATGACGTCCGGGTTGCTCGTGTTGGTGCAACTGGTGATGGCGGCGATGACTACGGCCCCGTGACCGATGGAGCCGCCGTCAAGGTCCCCGGCGATGGACGCCGATGCCCAAGCCTCGTCGTCCGTCAGTCCGTAGCCACGCCGGGCGATCGGTGCGCGGAGGGCTTCGAGGAACGACGATTTCACGCTCGTCAACGGCACACGGTCCTGGGGCCGCTTCGGGCCGGCCAGCGACGGCTCGACCGTGCCGAGGTCCAGCCGGAGGACTTTGGTATACGAGGGCGTCGAGCCCGGTTGGCCCGTCCGGTAGAACAACTGCTGCTCCTTCGCGTAGCGCTCGACCAGCGCGACCTCCTCGTCGGTCCGCCCCGTCTGGCGGAGATAGGCCAGCGTGAGGTCGTCGATGGGAAAGAAGCCCGTCGTGGCCCCGTATTCGGGCGCCATGTTGGCCACCAGGGCGCGATCGGCCACTTTCATCGTCGCCATGGCCGGGCCGAAGTACTCGACGAACTTGTTCACCACGCCCTCCTTGCGGAGGATCTCGGTGACCGTGAGGACGAGGTCGGTGGCCGTCGTGCCGGGCGGGAGCTCGCCGGAGAGCTCGAAACCGATCACCTCGGGGGCGAGCATGCCCAGCGGCTGGCCGAGCATGACGGCCTCGGCCTCGATGCCGCCCACGCCCCAGCCGAGCACGCCCAGGCCGTTGATCATCGTTGTGTGGCTGTCGGTGCCGACCAGTGTGTCGGGCAGCGCCACCCGGCCGGTCGCGTCGGTGCGCAGGAAGACGCACTTCGCCAGGAATTCGAGATTGACCTGGTGGACGATCCCGATGGCCGGCGGCACGACGCGGAAGTTCTCGAAGGCCCTCTGGCCCCAGCGGAGGAGCTCGTACCGCTCGCGGTTCCGCTGGAATTCAAGAGCAGTGTTCTTTTCCATGGCCTCGGGCGAGCCGAAGAAGTCGGCCTGGACCGAATGGTCGATCACCAGATCGACCGGCACGAGCGGATTGATCCGCTTCGGATCGCCGCCGAGCCGCTTCATCGCATTTCGCATGGCGGCCAGGTCGACGATGGCCGGCACGCCGGTAAAGTCCTGGAGGATGACGCGAGCGGGCATAAAGGGGACCTCGGCCCTGGCCTGCCCGGCCGGGCTCCAGCCGGCCAGGTTCCGGACGTCCCGCTCGGTGACGGCGTAGCCGTCGCAGTTCCGCAGGACCGATTCCAGGAGCACGCGGATCGAGAACGGCAGCCGGCCCACGGCGGTCAGGCCGGCGTCTTCCAGCCGCGAGAGGCGGTAGATCGCAGCGCGGCCATGGCCCGTATCGAAGGTGTCCCTGGCGTGAAACGGATCGAAAAGAGGCATGGTTTTCTCTCCCGCCGCTTGCGGCTTCGCACTTTTCATTGCGAAGCCGCAAGCGGATTTATTGGTCTGGCCAATCTTGGCTTACCGGGGCGGTCACTGTAACGACCTGGTGCGTCTCGGGGTTCCGAAACGTCAGGCTCCGTGCGTGCAGGGCGATCGCCCGGAGCCGCCAATCCTCGTACTGGGGGCC
>JBEKCP010000249.1:0-8284 GCA_050014815.1 Thermoguttaceae bacterium
GCGCCAGGTGGCGACGCCGCAGGCGGCACCGCGGGCGGCGCGGGGGCGGCGGCAGGAGGTACCATCGTCGGCGGCTCGGGCTTAATTCCCACGATGACCGTCCCCGGCTTGAAGAATTGCAGATAGAAGGGCTCAAGCTGCTCCCGCGGGTTGCCGCGATTCAGGACGATCGGGATCGAGTGGCTGAGCGCCTCGGCGGCCGCGGCGGCGTCCAGCAGCTCGCCGTCCCGATGGACCCAGAAGGCGCCCGGCGGGATTTTCGTGACTCGCGTCTCAGGCACATCATGCGACTCCTGGTAAGTAAAGGTGTGGACCCGCTGCTCTGGGACCTCGCGGCCGTCGATCACCCGGACGACGGTGTACACCGCCTGTTTCGTTTTCGTTTCCCACACGGGCTTGAACACGACATGGGCGATCTCAAGACTCCCCTGCGCGTCAATCGTCGCGACCGCCATTCTCGGCGGCGGCTGGTGGGGAAGACGCGGCTCGGCCCCGTACGAGGTGGCGGCAGCCAAGAGAACCGCACCGACGGCAAGATTCCAGCGGATCATCGCTCACCATCCTTTCCAATAAAGAGCGTAGGAGAGGGCATCTTTCGGCCCGCAGCCACGGCAGCCATTGTCGGCGGCTGCCGCGCGCTCGTCAACCCGGGGCCGCAGAGGGACGCTGCCAAGGAGCGGCCCCGCGGGTATACTTAAACAACCGGGGGATGACCAAGGTCATGCCGAAACTCGTCGCCGAAAACGTCACGAAGCAGTATCCCACCCGCGGCGAGCCGCTGGTGGTTCTGGGCGGCGTGTCGCTGGCGCTGGAGGTGGGCCAGACGGCGGCCATCCTCGGCCCCAGCGGCTCGGGCAAGAGTACGCTCTTGAGCATCCTCGGCACGCTGGAGCCGCCCAGCGGCGGCCGGGTCCTGCTGGACGGCGTAGACCCCTTCCGCCTGGCCGAGCCGGCCCTGGCCGCCTTCCGCAACCGGCGGATCGGCTTCGTCTTCCAGGAACATTACCTGCTGCAGCAATGTTCGGTCCTGGAGAACGTGCTCGTGCCGGCGGTGCCCGCCGGCCCCGTTCGGCCGGAGACGGTCCAGCGGGCGCGGATGCTCCTGGAGCGGGTCGGCCTGGACGACCGGCTCGATCATCGCCCGGCGGAACTGTCCGGGGGCGAGCGGCAGCGGGCCGCCCTGGCCCGGGCCCTCATCAATGCCCCGGACCTGCTCCTGGCCGACGAGCCGACCGGCAACCTGGATCGCTCGACCGCGGATCGGATCGGCGATCTGCTGGTCGAGCTGCACCAGGGCGAGCCGCGGATCCTGATCGTCGTCACGCACAGCCCGCGGCTGGCCGCACGCATGCAGCGGCAGTTCGAGCTCGACGGGGGAGTTTTGAAAGAAGAATGTCCTCCTTTCGCCTAATCCTCGCCTCGCTCTTGCACCACTGGCCGGCGAACCTGGCCGTGGCGTGCGGCGTGGCCGTCGGCACGGCGGTGCTGACCGGGGCGCTGGTGGTCGGCGATTCCATGCGGGGAAGCCTGCGGCGCCTGACGCTCGACCGGCTTGGACGGGTCGACGAGGCGCTGGTGGCCGACCGCTTCTTCCGCGAGGAGCTGGCCGATCCGCAGTCGGAGGTGCCGGTAATCTTGCTCCGCGCCAGCCTGGAGAAGGCCGATTCGGATCCGCCCCGGCGGGCCAACCAGGTACACGTCATCGGCTGCGACGAGCGATTCTGGCAACTCGGACCTCCCTCGCCCAAGGGCGAGCAGACGCTCGGGCCGGTGCTTTCGCGTGGCGCGATCGTGCTGAACGAGCCGGCGGCGCGGCAGCTCGGCGTGGCGGTCGGCGACGCGATCCTCTTGCGTCTCGCGCGGCCCGGGGCCATCCCCGCCGAAAGCGCCCTGGGCCGCAACCGCGAGACGGTGCGGAGCGTCCGGCTGGAGGTCTCCGCCGTCCTGGCGGCCGAGGGATTGGGGCAATTCGGCTTGCGGCCCACGCAGCGGCCTCCGCGCAACGCCTATGTCTTGCTCCCCTACCTCCAAGAGCAGCTTGACGAGCCCGGCCGCGTCAACGCGATCCTGGCAACACCTCCACCGTCCGCCTTAGGCAACCGGCGGGCAAGCCCGCCCGCTAAACAGTTTCATCCCACGCTGGCCGATTACGGCATCCACGTACACGAGGCGTCGCCGGGCTATTTCAACATCACGTCGGAACGGATGATCCTGGAGCCGGCCGCGGAGCAGGCCATCCTCGAACAACTCAAGGGAAAAAGGGGACAGTCCCCATTTGTACTAAGTACCCTTCGGGCCGTTCCGGCAAATGGGGACAGTCCCCTTTTTCCCGGACTGGAGGTCCAGCCCGCCCTGACCTACCTGGCCAACACGATCGCCTGCGGAGACCGCCAGGTCCCGTATTCCACGATCACGGCCATCGACTTTGCCGCCGTGCCGCCGCTGGGCCCGATGCTCTCGCCCGATGGAAAACCGCTTCCGCCGCTGGCCGACGACGAAATCGCGCTGAATTCCTGGGCAGCCGAAGACCTTGGGGCCAAGCCGGGCGACACGATCCGCGTGAGCTACTTCGAGCCGGAGAGCACGCACGGCGAGGTCCGCCAGGCGACGGCCGAATTCCGCCTGGTTGCCGTGGTCCGGCTGGCCGGGGCCGCCGACGACCGGGCCCTGACGCCGCCGGTCCGCGGCATCACCGATCAGCTTTCGATGGCCAAATGGGATCCCCCCTTCCCTATGGATCTCCGCCGGATTCGTCCCAAGGACGAACAGTACTGGCGAGACCACCGGGCGGTGCCGAAGGCCTTCGTGTCGCTGGCGACGGGCCGCCGGCTCTGGGCGACCCGCTTCGGGCAGACGACGTCGCTGCGGGTAGCGGAGCCAAGGGGACAGTCCCATTTTCGTCTGGACGAAAATCGGGACAGTCCCCCGCCGGCTGAGCCAAGGGGACAGTCCCATTTTCGCGACCATGCCGGGCATGGTGCCCGCGAAAATCGGGACAGTCCCCCGGCTGCGGGGATGACCGCCGAGTCGCTCCAGCGACAGTTGACCCTTGATCCGGCGGCCATGGGGTTCGTCTTCCAGCCGGTTCGGGAGCAAGGGTTGGCGGCGTCGGCCGGCACGACGCCGTTCGGCGTCCTTTTCCTGGCGTTTAGTTCGTTCGTCATCGCGGCGGCCGTAATGCTCGTCGTCCTGCTGTTTCGCCTGAACGCCGATCGCCGCGGTGCGGAAATCGGGATCTTGCTGGCCCTGGGCTTCCGCCAGCGGCAGGTCGGCCGGATGCTCGCCGCCGAAGGACTCTTGGTTGCCGCGATCGGCAGCCTCGTGGGGGCGTGCGCCGGCGTCGGATACGCGGCACTGATGCTGGCCGGCCTGCGGACCTGGTGGCTGGCGGCCGTCGGCACTCCGTTCCTGCGGCTGTACGTCGATCCGTGGAGTGCCGTGATCGGGGCGGCGGGCGGTTTTGCTCTCGCGGTGGCGGCCATCGTGGTCTCGGTCCGGCGATTGGGCCGCATTGCACCGCGGCGACTGCTGGCGGGGGAAACAGAAGGTAGGGTGGGTCGAGTGGAGCGAGCCCCACCATCAAGAATCGAGATTGCTCTTGGTGGGGCTCGCTTCGCTCGACCCACCCTACGATTGGCACTACTGGCCCTTGCGGCGGCGCCGGCCGCGGTGCTCGTCGGCCTTCCGCTGGACGAGAACATCCGCGCGGCGGCGTTTTTCGGCGCCGGCGCCGTGGCGCTGGTCGCGCTTGTAACGCTCGCCTGGCTCCATCTCCGGCTCCGCGCGACGGGGCCGGCCGTGGCGCTCGGACGCGGCAACCTCCTGCGGATGGCCGCGCGGAGCGCGGCACGCAACCCGGGCCGAAGCGGACTGAGCATCGCCCTGGCGGCCGCGGCATGCTTCCTCATCGCCGCCATGAGCGCATTCCGTAGCGATCCGGCCCAGCAGGTCCCGGCACTCTCGGGCGGCACCGGCGGTTTCGCCGTGGTGGCCCAGAGCGACCAGCCGATCTACCAGGACTTCGGCACACCCCAGGGGCGGCGCCAACTCGGCTTCTCGCCGGAGGACGACCGCCTGCTTGGCGACTGCCGCGTTTACGCCCTGCGGGTCAAGCCGGGCGACGACGCCAGTTGCCTCAACCTTTACCAGCCGCGGCAGCCGAGACTCTTGGGACTGCCGTCATCCTTCCTTCGGCGCGACGGATTTGCCTGGGCCGACGCGCCGCCAGGCGAGGAGAACCCATGGCTTGCCCTGGAGCAGCCCTCACCCCCTGCCCCGCCCTCACCCCCGGCCCCTCTCCCGGAGGGAGAGGGGGGTGGTACGCCGGTGGTGATCGACCGAGCGACGGCCAGCTATTCGCTCCATCTCCGGGGGGGCCGTGGCGAGGAGTTCTCGACGACCGACTCGCGAGGCCGGACGTTGCGGCTCAAGGTTGCCGGGCTGTTGCAAAACAGCATCTTCCAGGGCGATCTGCTGGTAAGCGAAGAGGCCCTGCTCCGGTACGATCCGGCACTGGGCGGCTATCGGTTTTTTCTCATCGAGGCCCCGCCGCAGAAGACGGCCGCGGTCCGGGAGGCCCTGGAGCGGAACTTGGGCGACTATGGCCTGGCTGCGGAAACGACGGCCGAGCGGCTGGCCGGCTTCCTGGCCGTCCAGAATACGTATCTCTCGACGTTCCAGAGTCTCGGCGGACTGGGCCTGTTGTTGGGCACGATCGGGCTGGCGGCCGCGGAACTCCGCAGCGTCCTGGAGCGCCGCGGCGAGATGGCGCTGCTTCGGGCCGCCGGGTTTTCCCGGGCAATGCTGGCGCGGCTGGTTGTGCTGGAAACGCTCTTCCTGCTCGTCGCCGGCCTGGCCATCGGGGTCCTGGCCGCGCTGGTGGCCGTTGCCCCGCACCTGGCCGGCCACGGGGCCTCGATCCCCTGGAAGTCGCTGGCCGGCATCCTGGCCCTCGTGCTGGCGGTCGGGCTCATGGCCAGCCTGGCGGCGGTCCGCGCCGTGGTCGGCGCGCCTCTGGTCGCCGCTCTACGGGAGGAGCGATGACCTGCGCCGCACTGGCCGTTTAGCGGACGGGCTTGCCCGCCGGGTGAATCTTGGGCCAGACTCGGCGGGCAAGCCCGCCCGCTAAACGAACTCGAACGACATCGATTTCCGTTAGTTACGTTCCCCGCTGCGGGCCGAACCACTCGATGTGGCGCCGCGGGCAGAACGCGAGCCCATGCTCCCGGCAGTAGGGCTCCAACCACGCGGCCTTTTCCGCCAGTGTGGCGGGGTCGGTGCCTTGCGGCATGAGCATCACCGAACCGCGCCGGATCTCCGGCAGCCTCGCCAGAAAAGCGTCCACCTCGCGGCAGTCGTCCAAACAATCGACGACGAACTTGAATTGGCAATCGTATTGGGCCGCCAGCCGCCGGATCACGTCGGGGGCCTGCCGGCCGTGCTCGTGCTGGCGGATCCACCACTCCTCTTGCCCCGGGCCGGGAGTGGAGTTGGCCAGCTTCGGGCTGACGGACATCAGGTCGCACTCGACCGGCAGGTAGCGTGTGCCCGCCGTCTCGATCGTCACGTGCAGGCCCCGGCGGTGCAGGGCGGCCGCGAGCGGGACCAGGTCGGCCGCCAGCATCGGCTCGCCGCCCGTCAGGACCGCGTGTCTTGCCGCCGACGGCCGCGGGGGCGCCGGCCGGGCAAGCTCATCGACGCGGGCGAGGATCTCGTCGATCGCCAGGTCCATGCCCTCCGGGGACCAGGACGCATAGGGTGTGTCGCAGAAGCGGCAGCGGAGGTTGCAGCCGGCGATCCGGATGAACACGCTCGGGGTGCCGGTCAGGCGGCCCTCCCCTTGCAGCGATCGGAATATCTCGGCGATACGCACGGCGGTGTTTCCTGAAATCTCTTTGCGAAGCCGCAAGGCGAACCCCGCGACGCAGTCGACCCCCGCGACGCAGTCGCGGGGCTTTTTCCAATCCCTAATCCTTAATCCCTAATCCCTCTTGGTACGGCAGCGGATCCGCCAGGCCGGCCTCGGCGAAGCCTCGTCGCCGCAACTGGCAGGCATCGCACCGCCCGCAACTCAGGCCCGAGAGATCGGGGTCGTAGCAGGTGTGCGTCAGGGCGTAATCGACGCCCAATTCCATGCCGCGGCGGATGATTTGGGCCTTGGTCAGGCGGATGAGCGGCGTGTGCAGGGCGAAGTGGAGCCGGCCCTCGACCCCCGCCTTGGTCGCGAGATTGGCCAGCCGGGCGAATGCCTCGATGAACTCCGGCCGGCAGTCGGGGTATCCGCTGTAGTCGATCGCGTTAACGCCGAGGAAGAGATCGGCCGCCCCGACCGTTTCGGCATAGGCCAACGCCAGGGCCAAGAGGACGGTGTTTCGGGCCGGGACGTAGGTGACGGGGATGCCCTGGCCCATGGCCTCGGTCGGGCGGTCCTTGGGCACCGCGATGGCATCGGTGAGGGCGCTTGAGCCGAAGGCGGCCAGACCGACCTGGACGACCCGGTGCTCGCGTACGTCGGCGGCCGCGGCCACCCGCCGGGCCGCCTCGAGCTCGAAGCGGTGCCGCTGCCCGTAGTCGACCGAAAGCGCATAGAGATCGAAGCCCTCCGCCCGGGCGATCGCCGCAACGGTGGCCGAATCGAGCCCCCCGGACAGGAGGATTACCGCCGGGCCCCGACCGAAGATGGTTCCCTCCCCTTTCGCCAACTTGCCGCTCATGCCACAATTATCGGGTGGGAGAAAGGAGCCTGCAAGTGAGCCCGACGTTCCGCGACGCCCTGGAGACCTTCGAGCACGAGTATCCGGGCCGGGACTACACCATCGAGATCGTCTGCCCGGAGTTCACCTCCGTCTGCCCCAGGACGGGCCAGCCCGACTTCGGCACGCTCGTGTTCAGCTACGAGCCCGACCGGAAGTGCGTCGAATTGAAGAGTCTGAAGCTCTACCTGCAGCAGTTCCGCAACGAGGGGATTTTCTACGAGAACGCCACGAACCGGATCCTGGACGACTTTGTGGCGGTGGTCCAGCCGCGGCGGGTCCGCCTGACGGCCGCGTTCACCGCCCGCGGCGGCATTACCACCACCGTCACCACAACATTCCAGCGGGGAAAGGAATAACATGAACGACCGGCCGGGCGTGATATTATCGGGCTTTGCGGACGAGGCCGCCGCGGGGAAGACGGCCCTGGAGCAGTTCGTCGCCTTCGCCGCCCTCGGGCTCCAGTATTACACGATCCGGTTCATCGACGCCGGCCAGGGCATCAAGAACGTCATGAAGCTGACTCTGCCGGAGGTCCGGAAGATCCGGCATCTCCAGGACGAGTATGCCTTGAACGTCTCCTCGATCGGATCGCCGATCGGCAAGATCAAGCTGGCCGACGTCGAGGACGGGACCAAGAACGTCTACGTGCCCTTCAAGAAGTACCTGGCCACCGAGGTCCAGCGGGTGTGCGAGCTGGCCCACGCCTTCGAGACCAAGCTGATCCGCGGCTTCTCTTTCTATCCGCCCAAGGGGAGCGATCCGCGGGCGTATCTGCCGCAGGTGGTCGATCAACTGGGGCAGATTGCCGAGACGTGCCACCGGTCCGACCTGACGTTCGGACTGGAGGTCGAGGCGAACCTGGTGGGCGCCAACGGGCATCAACTGGCGGAGATCTACCAGCAGGTCAACGACCCGGCCATGGTCCTGGTCTTCGACGCCGCCAACCTCCTGGTTCAGGGCTGCTCGCCGGCCGAGGTGTTCGAGCAATACGTGGCGATGAAGCCCGGGCTGGGCTGGCTCCACATCAAGGACTACCGCAGGGAGCCGTCGGCGGCGAAAGGGGGCCACGTGAACGAGGACGCGCTGGCCAACTTCGTGCCGGCCGACGCGGGCGACGCCGCCCACGAGGCCATCCTCCGCGATTTCAGCCGCATCCTGCCGGCCCTCCAGAAGAAGCTGCACCGGCGGGGCATTCCGGGCGTGTTTCTGGACCTCGAGCCGCACTTGAAAGGCGGCGGCCAATTCGGCGGCACCAGCGGCCCCGACGGAATGGGCGTCGCCCTCCGCGGCCTCGTTCGCGTCCTCGATTACGTCGGCATCGACTACCACCTCCGGGACTTCCAGGACGTGAAGGCCGCCCGGGGATTCTAACCGTGCAGCGCGGGATGGTGGGAAACTGCTGTTTAGCGGGCGGGCTTGCCCGCCGGGTATTGCCGGCACTTGGATGCGCTGGCCAGCCCCCCCGGGACCCCGCCGTTGCCCCCCATGGCCGCGCGGACGGGCACACGAAACTACCCCACTAACACGTT
>JBEKCP010000250.1:0-8281 GCA_050014815.1 Thermoguttaceae bacterium
TTCAACCCGAGCGGCGGCAATACATGTCGTCCGAACACACTAGCCCGACGCGCAAGCGAGGGACGGAAACAACGCAGTCCCTCGCTGGCGCTTCGGGCTAGTGTTCGGTGGCCGACGGCCGACACGACACACCTTCCCAACGGCGGGCGGAGCCCGTATACTACACCAACTACACTCCTTGTCGGACGATATACCACCTTTGGGTGGATTCTACAAAACGGACGGTGCCAGAATTATGACAGACCGGGAAGAATCGGATCATTGGGCCGAGTTGGCTTCTGCGCTGGGGGCCCAGCCTCCTGCTCAGCCGCCTGGGGAAGGGGAGTTGGGGCAGGCGTCCCAGGACGCCGCGGGGGAATCGTCGCCGCCCGTCTCTTCACCCGCGCCGCCCCGACCGGTTGTTGAGCGGCCCACGCCATCCCAACGGCACCCTGCACCGCGGGTCCGCCGCCCGCCGGCGGCCTGGGACGCCCTGGCGACGGAGCTGGGCATTGAGCCCAGTTCTCCCCCGCCCCCTCCGGTTCTAGTGCCCGCCGAAGGACCGAAGAAGCCGGCGGCAGTGGTCGAGGCCCTTAGCGTGGCGGCCGAAGAACTGTCGGAAGTGGCCGAGGAGTTGGCCACCGTCGCCGACGAGCTGTCCGACGTTGTGGAACCGCCCTCGCCTGAGAAGCGGGAAGGTGAAAAGGAAGGCGGCAGGAGGAGGAGGCGCCGTCGCCGATCTCGCGAACCCTTCCTCCCCGCGCCCGGGGCCGAGCCGGCCGCATCCGAGGAAGTCGAGATGACCGAAACGACCGCCGACCTCGCGATTGAGGAGGAAGGCGTCGCTGGCGGACCGGAGAGCGAGCCGGCCCCGCCTGCCCAGCGGCGGCCGAGGGGCCGGCGGCGTCGCGGCCGTCGGGAAAGGGGCGACCGGCCGGAAGAGGTCCGGCAGGTGATCGATGGCTCGCCGGCCGACGCGGTCGGACCGGCCGGCGTGGCCGACACCGCCGACCTCGACGACGGCGAACTGCTCGGTGACGAAGACCACGAAGAGGGCGAAGGCAAGTCCGACCAGGTCGGCTTCCGAAACATTCCCACCTGGCCCGAGGCCGTCGGCATCATCGTGGCCAAGAACCTGGAATCGCGGGCGAAGAACCCCGGCGGGGACCAGCGGTCGCGGGGCGGCCAGCGGGGTCGTGGCGGGAGGAACGACCGGCGATCCTCGAACAGGCGAGGCTAGTTCGCTTCCTATTTCTCTCCCCCCTTCTTCGGGTGGAAGATCACATGGCAGTCATCGCAGGACTGCTGCAAGCGGTCCATGTTCTCGCTGACGGCCTTCACGTCCTTGGCGCGGATGCTCCGGTTGACGGCCGTGGCGGCCTCGCGCATCTCTTTGGAGAATTCGAACCATTTCTTCGATTCCGTCGGCTTGATGGTGTCCCCAACATTGGCCATGTCGCCCTGGGCGATCACGGCCAATGTGGCGGAGGCTGCGCGCGACTCCTTCGCCTTGGAGACCAGGCGCTCGGGATACTTGGGGTTGGTATAGGTCTTGAGCTTGGTGTTGACGTTGGGGACCTGCTTCATTAGCTCCGGGAGCTTGGCGAGCTTGGCCCACTTGACCTCGATCTGTCCCTTGCCCTTGCCATCGGCGGCGGCCACGACGCCTTCCACCGCCTGTTTCGTTGGGGCGTACTCCGTCGTGACGGCCAGTTTTTGGCAGGCCGCCGCCAGGGCGCCGGCATTGGCCTTGCACTTATTGCCCTCGTCCGACACGCCCAGAGCGATCGCCAGAAGGATCATGGTGTTGCCGGTCTGGCTGACCTTGCCCTCGGGTAGGTCGTCGTACGCGGCCTTGTTCTCCGTGCCCTTCTGCAGCTCGTCGATGTACTTGTCCATCTGGTACACGAGATCTTCAGCAGGCGCGAATTCTGAGACTTTCGGCGCTGGCGGCAGGTTTGTGAGGTCGGCCGGCGGATCCGCGGCCTTGGCGTCCGGCGGCAACAGGCCGCCCCACGGCAAGAGTGCCAGCAGCAACAGGCCGATTCCGGCGGCCGGTAACCAACACCAGTTCAATCGATGCACCAGGTTCATTCGACTCTCCTTGAAATTGCGGATGTATGCCAAGGGTGTTAGGCAGTTTCTGTTGTGGAAACATCCGTAGACCTACGACCTCGCCCGGGAAAAAGGGGCCGCCCCGCGATGGGGCCATCGCAGGGCAGGTCCCCAGCAGTGTGTCGCGGCGAGCGCGTGGGAGGCTGTCCCGACTACTTGTCCGCGTCCGGCTTGGCGGGCTCATCCGCCTTCTTCTCGGGCTTGGCCGGCTCATCGGGCTTCGGCGGCTCGGCCTTCACATCGGGCTTGGCCGGCTCTTCCGGATTGGTCTCCGGCTTCACCTCGGGCTTGGCCGACTCTTCGGGCTTCATCTCCGGCTTCATCTCGGGCTTGGCCGACTCTTCGGGCTTCATCTCCGGCTTGGGCGGCTCGGCGGGCAGCACGGGCGGCTCGTCGGGCAGCAGGTCGCGCTTCACCATGGGCTTGGCTGCCGGGGGCTCGGCTACCTTCTTCGTCTCCTTCGCCTTGTCCTTCTTGGGCGCCGGTTGCGGCGAGCAGCCGGGTAGCGATAGGCCAAGCATCAACACGCCGGCCACAATGGCCGACAACAGATACCAATTCGATTGACGCGTCCACTTCATACAACTCTCCTTAAAGATAAAAAGATGGTTGAGCTCGCAGCCGTCGGGCTGTATCCAGTGCGTCATTCTCCCGTTTTCACCGCGCCTGTCAAGCAGCCCGGCACGGGCGATCAACAGACTAATGGGATCGCTGGTGCGGCCTTCCTGCCGCAATTAGTCAATCTTATCCAGATTATCTATCTTGCGAAGCCGTAAGCGGAGGTCCCGTTCCCGGCCCGTTGCCCGTTTCCAACTCCCGAACTTCCGATTAGAATACGACCCATCTCCACCGGGACGACCACCATGGCAAAAGTGACGTACAAGGATGCGGGCGTTGACCTGGACGTCTACCGGCAGGCGATGGCACGGCTGCCGCGACTGTTGGCCCGGACGTACACGCCCCGCGTGCTGCCGCTGGAGGGCGGGTTTGCCGGCCTCTTTCAGCTCGATTTCAAGAACCGGCTGTTCGCCCGGCACTATGAGGACCCGGTCCTGGTAGCCTGCTCCGACGGGGTCGGGACGAAGCTGAAGGTGGCCTCGGCGGTGGGCGTTCACAACACGATGGGCATCGACCTGGTGGCGATGAGCGTGAACGATGCCCTCTGTTGCGGCGCCGAGCCCCTGTTCTTCCTCGACTACGTAGCCATGCCCAAGGACGATCCTGTCCTGCTGGAGCAGTTGGTCGAGGGCGTGGCTGCCGGATGTATCGACGCGGACTGCGCCCTGTTGGGCGGCGAGACGGCGATCCTTCCGGACCTGTACGCCCCGGGCGACTACGATTTGGCGGGCTTTTGCGTGGGCGTCGTGCCGCGGAAGCAACTCATCGACGGCTCGGCCATCACCCCGGGCGACCTGGTGCTGGGGCTGGCCTCCACCGGGCTGCACTCCAACGGATATAGCCTGGCGCGAAAGATCGTCTTCGAGATCGCCGGCCTCCGGGTCGAGCAATTCGTCGAGGAGTTGGGCTCTACCGTGGGCCAGGCCCTCCTGGAACCGACGCGGATCTACGTCCGGCCGGTCCGGCAGGTGCTGACCTATTATCGCGTCAAGAACGTGGTGCACGGCATTGCGCACATCACCGGCGGCGGCCTTTGCGAGAACCTTGCGCGGATCGTGCCGGAAGGGGTCCGGGTGGTGTTGGATCGCGGCAGTTGGCCCGTGCCGCCGGTCTTCTCCTGGCTCCAGCGACTCGGCGAGGTCGAGCAGTCCGAGATGGACCAGGTGTTCAACATGGGCGTTGGGCTCGCCCTGGTCGTCAGCCCGTTCTATGCCGAGAGCATTCGCGGCCAGTTGGCGCGGTCGGGGATCGTCAACTGGGTGATCGGCCGTGCGGAGGAGGGGCCGCAAGGGGTGGTTTGGGCGGGCGGGATGTAGTGGCACAACACCGCTGAGATGGCACATTGATAAACTGCCGTTTAGCGGGCGGGCTTGGCCGCCAAGAGCCGGTTGATGCACGGTTCGCTCGGCGGGCAAGCCCGCCCGCTAAACGTGCTCACCCCGACCGTTTAGCGGTCGGCGGTGCCTGCGATGGCCCGGCCTGACGCAGCGCATCGAGCACTTGGCTCTCCGTCACGCGGTCGGGCAGGATCATCGGCTTCTGGTCGGGGCCGCTGCGCGCCGGATAGATGACCAATAGCGGGATCGAATCGTAGCCCAATTCCTTGATCGCCCGCTTGATCATCGGCGACTTATCAGTCCAGTCGGCCAGCATGGGAACTACGCCGTTCTCCTGAATGAGTTTCCAGACCTTTTCGGTCTCAATGTTCCACTTCAGGTTCCACTTGCAAGTGGGGCACCAGTTGGCGCTGAAATCGACGATAACCGTCTTGTTATCTTGCCGGGCCCTGGCCAGGGCCTCAGGCGAATAGGGTTGCCAGGGAATCTTGGGATCCAGCAGGAGCACGGTGAAACAGAGCGTTGCGATCGCCCCCATCCACAAGACGGCTGCCGCCCAGGCCGCGGTCCGGCGCTCGGGACTCGCCGTCAAGGGCGTGCGGCCGATCAGCCACGCCCCAAACCAGACGCCGACCAGCAGAAACGCCAGTGTCGGAGTGAAGTAGGCCGAGTTGAGCCCGGTCATCAACCAGACCACCGTGCCCAACAAAAGAAACCCCATGACCTGTTTGAAGGTTTCCATCCACTGACCAGGTTTGGGCAGGCTGCGGACGAGGCCGGGAAAAGCGCCGAGCACGAGGTACGGCATCGCCATCCCGAGGCCCATGGCGGCGAAAATGCAATAGGCCACGACGGGATGCTGCGTGAGCACATACGCGAAGGCGGCTCCCAAGAACGGCCCGCTGCACGGCGTGGCCAGCACGGTGGCGAAGACGCCTTTGAAGAAGGCCCCGCTGG
The DNA here is from genome assembly GCA_050014815.1 of Thermoguttaceae bacterium. GTDB lineage: Bacteria > Planctomycetota > Planctomycetia > Pirellulales > Thermoguttaceae > JBEKCP01. The sequence continues at coordinate 5,007 of JBEKCP010000250.1, forward strand.
CCCCCTCCCGGGCTTGAAGCTCGTTGGCACGGCCCCTGCCCATGAAACCGGGAATCGGAATCTCCCATACGCCCAGGAAGCTCAGCGCCATGGCGAACACGGCGGCACAGAGGGTGACCTTAAACCACGGCAGCGTGAACTGCTCCCCCCAGGCCTGTCCCGCCGTCGCCGCCAGGACCGCCAGGATCATGAAGACCGACATCACCCCGACTGAGTACCAAAGGTTCAGCGCAAACACCCGCGAGCGGCTCTCGCCCGCCTGCTCCAGGAACGAAAGGATTTTCAGGCTGATGACCGGCAGAACACATGGCATGAGGTTCAGGATCATGCCGCCCAAGAAAGCGAACCAGAGTTGCACGAACAGCGTGTGGAGGTCGATCTGCGAGATATCTCGCGTCGGGGCGGCCGGCGGGGGACTGACGGCGACCTCGCGGCTGAGCGTGGCGACGAAGGGCAACTCGCGCGGCGGCAGGCATTGATCCGCCTGGCACGGCTGGACGCTGATTCGCCCCCCGATCCTAGCCGTTTGGGGGTCCACCCCCCCGCGGAACCGGATCGGCGCGGACCACGTGACCATGCCGTGATGGGTCTCGACCTTCAAATTGTCGAAGACCGGCTCGATCTTGACCTCGGGGGCCGGCGTTGCCTGGAAAGCGCCCGCTAGGGTGTAATCCCGCGGCGGGTCGAGCAGTATCTTCGTTGCGTTGGGCCCGCCGGGGGCCTGCGTAATCGAATAAATGTGCCAACCGGGCTTGATCGTCGCCGTGATGAACAGTTGGGCGATGCCATCGGCAGTGGGCTGAGTAAAACGGGCATCGATCCGGACCGGCTCATCGTCTCGCGCCGCGAACAGCCCCATAGCTTCCGGATTATCGGCCGCCCTGGCGCCGGGGGGAGAACTGTCCAAAACCACCTGGCCCATACATGCTGGGCATACAAATACCCCAATAAGGACCACTATGCCCGACAGGGCTGTCAGGAAACGATGATTGTGCACTTGCAAGGGGCGATCTCCGTAAACTATTACGTCCTGTGCCGCCGTATTGTACCCGTGTCGGCAGCCCGGCCCAATAGAATTCCAGTATATCCGCCATTATGTACTCGGCACACTCCGTGTGCCGGATTCCGCGACCATCCTTCGGACGGTGCCCGGAGTGTGCGGACTACATGGGGGCTTGTCTGGCCCGCGCCCGCGGTTATTCTATTGAAGATCGGGGTGGGAACCCCCTGATCCGGAGCCATCGCGTGAAACTGGTGATTGCCGTCATTCAGCCGACCAAGCTCAACGCGGTCCGGGAGGCCCTCCAGAAGATCGAGGTCACCCGGCTGACGGTCTGCGATGCCCAGGGGTTCGGGCGGCAGCGGGGGCGGACGGAGATGTACCGCGGCCACGAGTATACGACGAGGCTGCTGCGGAAGATTGCGCTGGAGATTGTCGTCAACGACGATTTCCTGGAGCGGACGCTCAGCACGATTATCGACGTTGCGCGGACCGGGCCCGAGGGCAACATCGGCGACGGCAAGATATTCATTCTTCCGGCGATGGAAGCGATTCAGATCGGCGACGGCAAGCGGGGGAAGGGCGCCGTCTGAGCCGGCCCTCACCCCCTGCCCCTCTCCCGAAAAGGGCGAGGGGAGTCCGAGCTATCCCTCCGCTTGCGGCTGTGCCGGCCCCTCCGCTTGCGGTTTCGCGGCGGCCTCGCCGGCCGCGGGGGCGTCGGCCACCGTGGGGGCCCCGGCGGCGTCGGTCGCCAGCGGCGGCAAGTTGAACTGCTTCTCGCTCTCGTCGGCTTCGAGGAAGACTTCGTCCATCTCGGTGGCGTCCACGTCCCGCCGGAGCAGATAGTAGATCACGGTGGAGGCGGTCCAGAAGTAGCTGTAGAAGTATCCCAAGGCGAGCCACTTGATCCAGCCGGCCCAGAACCTCATCACGGCGACCCCGGCCCCGCCGGCTCCGTCCAGTTCGAGGCTTGTCCACCCCTGGACTCCGCTTCCCCAACTGGTGCCCCACTCGGCGAGCCAAATAACGGCCCCGGCGAAGTTTTCGACCACGAGCCAGCCGAGCAGGCCAAGCACTGCGGCGACCAGCACGTAGAACAGGTACCGCAAGGGCCGCTGGAAGACATAGGCGTAGGTCCGGCTCAGCGCGTCGAACGTATCGGTGCCTTCGACGCTGATGGTCGCCCACATCAGGGGCCAACCGAAGATGAGTCCTACCAGCAAGATCGCCATGACCAGCCCGCCCACCAGCGCCAGCGGCCAGACGAGGCCGACCAACAGGAGAGTCGGGGGCCATCGCATGAGGAGTCCGGCCACCAGGAGCGGGAGCACGGCCAGGGCGATGCCCATCAGGGGAAACAGCGGCGCGCCGAAATAGGAAAGCCACTTGGACGCGGCCCAGCGGAGCGACTCGCCCCAGCCGACTTGTTCCTCGGACGCCAGTTGCACGGCGGCGATCCGGGTAATGGCGCCGCCGAAAAACGCCCACACCGCCAGACTCCATAGGGCCGACAGGATGCAGCCCAACAGGGCGGTCGCGGTCATCTCCTTCTCGACGAAAATCCTCCAGATCGGCCGGCTCAACTGCGTCCACGTCCCCAGCATCGGACCGCTCGTCTGCCATGTGGACCGTGGCTGGCCGAGCTCCACCACGGGCTCCGACAACAGCGGCGGCGCGGGCGGGGTACGAACGGCCCCGTCGATCACCATCCAAGGGGTGGCATTCTGAAAATCAGACGCCCAAAACCCGCCGGACCAGACGACCCCGTCGATACACCACCACCCCAACAGTGTCAGCAGGATGCCGGACGCGCCGTACACCAGCAGCCGGAGCGTGACAGCCAGGCGGAAACTCCGCAAAATGCTCAGCCACGGACATACCTCCGACCAACGAATCGAACACAGTGTGACCCCATCGTGCTCTGACATGGCATGAACCTTTCCAGCGACCGAGGGTTGTAGATTGTAGGGTGGGTCGAGCGAAGCGAGCCCCACCCTACCTTCTGGACATGGCCAAATTATACGAAAATGGGGGATTCGTGCAAGCAGGGCAACGAGAACCTAGGACTTTCTCCGAAAGGGCTGCTGCAATGCCGCCACGCAGAACTCCCGCCGGTCAAATTGCAGTTGCCTCGCACGGACCACGTTGTAACCCCAGCCGCGGATCCGGTCGAGGTATTCGGGCACCTGCCCCACGAGCGTCCACTCCGGCAACTTGAGCGTCAAGAGCAGGCCGCGAACGCTCACCTCCGGATGGGTGACGATGGACTGGACCA
>JBEKCP010000251.1:0-8280 GCA_050014815.1 Thermoguttaceae bacterium
CACCCGCGACCGCGCCTACTTGGAAGCGGTCTACGCGCGCTTACGGGCAAGTTCGCGCTGGCAGGAGAAACAGCGTCAGGCCACGCGCGTGCTGAAGGACGGCCAGAAGCCGGCCACGTACGGCCTGATGCCCCGCGGCATGGGCGACTGCGGCCTGAAGGACGACAACGACCTGAACGGCGTCTTCTTGCCACACAACATCTGGGCCGTGTATGCGGATCGTCTGTCCGTCGAGGCGGCGAAGATTCTGGGCCGCGATGCCGATGTGCCGGAGTTGCAGGGAATCTACGAAACCGCGCGCGACGACCTCCTGCGTTCGATTCATCAGGGCGCGATCCGCGCGGACGGCTACCGATGGATTCCCGGCGTGGCCAACAAGACTTCGGGAAGCCGCTGGGGCGTGCTCAATGCACTGACCCCGTGCGGTTTGCTCGCGCCCGATCACGAGCTGATCACCGGCACGCTTCGCTTCATCGAGTCGAACATCAGCCCGGGCGGGATCCCCATGAACACCGGATGGATGCAGAACGGGATGTGGGTGGCCATTGCGTTGGACAATGTGGCCGAGGCCCAGTTGGCCCGCGGGAACGGCGACGCCGCGGCGCGCTACCTCTACGCCGTGTTGAACCACGGGACGCCGCTTTACACCTGGTGCGAAGAACGGGGACCGAACCCGGGCGCGCACGAGGCATCGGGCGACCGGCAGCACCTGTGGACGCCGATCGCGGTGGTGCGGCTAGTCCGCGATTCCCTCGTTCTCGAACAGGGCGCCGAAGTGCATCTTGCCGCGGGCACGGATCGTTCTTGGCTGGCACAGGGCAAGAGGATCGCGGTCAGCGGCGCGCCAACGCATTTCGGGACACTGACCTACGAAATCGTTTCCGACGTGGACAACGGCAAAATCAGCGCCACGGTCGAAATCCCCTCGCGCAGCGCGCCCAAAGAAGTGATCCTGCGATTCCGCCATCCCAAGACCGCGCCGATCAAGAGCGTCACCGTCAACGGAAAACCCTGGACCGAGTTCAATAAGGACAAGGAAACCATCACCCTGAAGGATCTGACCGGCGCGGTTGCCGTGACCGCACAGTACTGAAGAAGGAGGAGAACCAAGGGCGATGGCGATTACAACGACGGCGAAGGTTCGTCCGAGGATGCCAAGAGTATGAGACATTAAAGCCATAAACACACCCAGCAAAAGAGGATGCCCATGTTGATGCGCCTGATTCCGACGGCCTTTGTCGCCCTCCTGGCCTTGCCGCTGGCCAGCGCCGGCGAGGCCCCGTGGTCGCGGTTCCGCGGACCGAACGGCAGCGGCGTCAGCGATGCCACCACGGTCCCCATCCAGTGGACCGACGCCGACTACAACTGGAAGGTCCGCCTGCCGGGCGTGGGCCACTCGTCGCCGGTCGTGTGGGAGAAGCGGATCTTCCTCACCTGCGGAGATCCGCGCACGGCCCAGCGGTTGGTGGTCTGCCTGGACACGAGCGACGGCCGGATCGTGTGGCAGCGGGACTACCCGTCCAAAACCTTCCGCCAGCATGGCGACAACAGCTACGCTTCGGCCACGCCGGCCGCGGACGGCGCCGGTGTGGTCGTCACCTGGAGCACGCCCGAGAATGTCCTTCTGTTCGCGTTGGACAACGACGGGCGAGAAGTGTGGCGGCGCGAGCTTGGACCGTTTGTCGGCGGGCACGGCAGCGGGACTTCACCGATTATCTTCGCGGACCTTGTGGTCCTGGCCAACGAGCAGGAGGATCCCGAAGCGCTGCCGGACATGTACGGCGAGAACCCCAAGTTGCGGGCTGGCAAGAGCTTCGTAATCGCCGTGGATCGCGCGACGGGCAAGACCCGCTGGCAACTCGACCGGCGGACCAGCATCGCGCCGTACTCCACTCCATGTGTGCGGCGATGCGAGGACGGCACGGCCGAACTGGTCTTCGCCGGCACGGCCCACGGCATCACGGCGGTGGACCCCGCAACAGGCAGGGTCCGCTGGGAAGGCGGCGATTTCGGCCGCGACCGCTGCGTGGCCTCGCCCGTGGTGGGGCCGGACCTGGTGATCGTGGGCCACGGCTGGGGGGTGCGAGGTACTCGCTATGCGGCGTTTCGGGCGGGCCCCCGCGCGAAGGATGATTCGTGGGCGCCGGTTTACGAGGTCAAGAAGTCCGTTCCCCTGGTGCCCACGCCGCTGGTGAAGGACGGCCGCTTGTACCTGTGGTGTGACGACGGCGTGGTCACTTGCCTGAACGTGACCAGCGGAGAAGAGATCTGGCGCGAGCGCGTCGGCGGGGCCTTTTACGGCTCGCCGGTTTGGGTCAATGGCCGTCTGTACTGCATCGCCAGGAACGGCGAGGTCGTGGTCCTGGCCGCCGGCGACAAGTTCAAGGTTCTCGCCCGCGTCGCGCTGGGCGAGCCGAGCTTCGCCACCCCGGCAGTCGCCGGCGGGGTGATGTACCTGCGAACGCGGAGCCAACTGTTCTCGCTCGGCGGCAAACAGCCGCGGCAATCCGATCTGAAAGAAGGTATGGGCGTCGAGTTCAATCGCTGAACGACCCGCAGCCGGGCGTTCCGGCTGCCGCAACCGTTCACAGGCCGCCCGGAGGACCGGTCCGTTTTTCGGCATGGTTCAGAGCGGGGTAGCAGGCGGGGAGGGAAAAGGTGACAGGCACCTTTTGCCGGAACGGCCCGACCAACCTTCGGTCGGTGCCCGGTGCTTCGCACAAAAGGTGCCTGTCACCTTTTCCTGGCTTGTGCCGTGAGGTTTACCGAAGAGCCGGATGTGGGAAATCTGCAAGTCCGGTTCTGGGAGGGGCGTTGAAGTCGCCTTCCACGGTTGAATATTGTGACACTCCGCAGATCGAAAGAGCGGAGCAACAGGGAATACAAAGCATGCCTACCGAAGGAGACCATACTATGCCTGCTCGACGCAATTCGACTAACAGCCTGTTGAAAAAGGGGACTGGCTCGGAGCCGCATCCCCGACTTTCCGCGGAAAACAGGCTGAAGCGACGTGCCTGTCCCCTTTTTCAACGGGCTGCTAGACGAGTGTGCTTGGGATCGTTGATCGTACTGAGCCTGGCATTGGGACTCCAGGCGGAGGAAAAGAAAGCGCCCGCGTCAAAAGAGTCGATTAAAACGGCGAATGAAACGATCAGCGTTGAGGGCAATGTGGCACAGGATGTAACGGACCAGGTCTGGCGTCAAGACCTGTTGCTGTTGGCAAGCGATCGCGACCAGGTGGATGTTGACGCGCGACGTACGCGGGCCTTATTGAATGACTTGATCAAGCGCGATTCGCAATTGGTCACATTCGATGCCGAATTGCGCCAACTGGAAGACAAAATCCGTCAAACCGACAAATCATCACGAGACCGTGGGAAACTGCATACCGAGATCATCGCGTTGAGACGGCAGATCGCTTTTTCCAATCCCTTGCTGGATTTTCAACAAATCTTGGTTCTCAAGTCGGACTGGTCAAAATGTCCGCATATGGTCGAACAGTATTTTGGTTTCTACGGGCGCCCTGGTGGTGGTTTGTGCGTGGTGAACAATCCCTTTGGCGCCAAACCCGAAATCCGCGATCTTCTGGCCGGGGCGACCGTTGAAAACGGACCCATGCAAGGAAAGTCTCTGGAAGGCGGAACGTTCCTGTCCCCAGCACTCTCGTACGATGGGCGGACGATCCTCTTCGCCTGGACCAAGGCCGCGCCTCCGGTCGCTCCGGCGGCAGGATGGCCGAAGGGAACAATGATTGGTTGGGGTGATTGTTGTTCGGTTGAGAACGGCTGGGGAACTCCCGACGCGTGTTACCACATCTTCAAGGTGAATACGGATGGAACCCATCTCCAGCAACTTACCGACGGACCCTGGAATGATTTCCATCCCTGTTTTTTGCCCGACGGACGGATTGTCTTTGTCTCTGAACGCCGCGGCGGATACGGACGATGCTTTAATGGACGACCCGCGCCAACGGCCACGTTGCACCGCATGAACTCGGATGGCACGGATATGGTCACGTTGAGTTGGCACGAGACCAACGAATGGAATCCAAGCGTTACCCATGATGGATCGATCGTTTACACGCGCTGGGATTACGTCGATCGTGGTGCCTGCATCGCCCACCATCCGTGGCTGACTTCGATCGACGGACGCGACGCCCGTTCGATCCATGGCAACTACCCGGTTGGTGGAGATCGCACGGTACGACCAGATACGGAAATGGAGATCCGCGCCATTCCCAACTCGCCCCGTTTTGTCGCCACGGCGGCACCGCACCATGGACACACAACGGGTTCACTGGTGATCTTTGATCCGCGCATCAAAGATGACGACCGCATGGGTGCGGTGAAACGACTGACACCTGAAACCAGTTTTCCTGAATCCGAAGGGAAGAAGACACTATTCAGGGGAAACTTTTCGTCTCAGGGGAAATCGTATTCCTCACCATATCCCCTTGCGGAAGACTATTATCTTTGTTCCGCAAATGGGGGGATATGGCTTATCGACGGTTTTGGAAATCAGGTGCCTTTATGTGGCGGCAACCTTCCGTTTCGCAATCCCATCCCGATACGACAGACGACGCCTCCTCCAATCGTGCGGGAGTTGGTCAAACCGATCCCGGCCCGGACGACCCTAACAGCGGCGTCTGCCACCCCAAAACAATTGGTCCTTGCCGAAAAAGCACTGTCCGCCACGGTCTCGGTCATCGACGTCTATAATAGTCGATTGCCCTGGCCCAAAGATATTCGAATCAAAGCATTACGCATTATTCAGGTACTTCCCAAGAGTACCTGGCCGGCAGGTTCGCCAAGTACAGCACCGGTCGGTGGCGGAAATAACGCGCGTAGAGTATTGGGAACGGTGCCGGTTGAGACCGATGGCAGCGCCCATTTCCTCGTTCCTCCTGGAAAGGCGGTTTACTTCCAGGCGCTCGACGAAAGGGGACTTGCCGTACAGTCCATGAGGAGCGACGCGTACTGCCAACCCGGTGAACGATTGACCTGCGCCGGTTGCCACGAAGAACGCACGCAAACTCCACCAATGCCCAAAAGCATTCCATTAGCGTTACGGCGTGAACCTTCCAACTTGACACCAGAGGCGGAAGGTTCCAATCCGTATAGTGGTCAACGGTTAGTCGAGCCAGCCATCCAACGGAGTTGCATTTCCTGTCATCGCGAGAAAGTGGTGAAAGTGGATTTGGGGCTTGGGAGCTTGGCAAAGAAATTCGGTGTCGGTTACGATGGAGAACCGGCAAAACAAACAGACCCGATCGTCGGTGGCTCGCGGTCATTCCCCGGTCAAGTTGGCGCACGCGCGTCAAAACTCTTGAACATCATGGACGATGAGAATCACAAAGACAAAATCCCGTTCGAAGATTTTCACCGGATAACCTTATGGCTCGACTGTATCTGCATCATGAGGGGTGATTACGGAAATGGTATAGAGTTGGACTGACACTCGCGAGACAGACGGCAGTAATGATGAACAACCAAGAGGAGAATCGCGTGAATGATAACCCCAACCGCGACGAAAGTCGCAGGGAGAACACGATGAAAACCCGGACAAGGCGAGTGACCTTGGGCGCGTTGATCGTAATGAATCTGACGTTTGTCATTCAAGCGGCGGAACCACCTCGGAACGTTCCGGCGGTCGATGTGGAAAGACTCGTCGGCCAACCCGCCGATCTGTCGCCGTGGGCCTATGTCTGGCGGGCGGATCGGCAGGTACAGGAAAAACCCGAGGCGCATTTCGCCGTGCGTCGCCTGGAAATCATCGAGAAGACCTTCCGACAGGGGAAGGTCCTCGTCGCGCCGGACAAATGGAAAACCGTCGCGCCGGAAAAATGGAAAACCATCGATGGGAAAGATGACATACTGCCCTCGCCCAAGGGGGTGCTCCAGGCTGCTCTTCTCTGGGAGTTTCCGGTTTCGTGGACCGCAATCGAACTGCACTGGCCCAAGGATCGGGGAACCATTCCATCACCGGATGCCGTTGAGACCCGGGTCTATCCGGCGGAAAACGGCTGGTTCGGTTGTGTTTGGGATGTCGTTCTGGCAAAACCGCAGATCTCAAGTGATGGACTGACCTGGACCCATCTGGCCGTGAACCTGTCCAAAGATCCGAAGAAGGTGCGCAAGGTCCTTTCGACCGACATGGTTGCTGTCTTTGTGCATTCGGAGGATCCACAGACAAACAAGCAATTCGCTGTTCCCAGCATTCGCCTGATCAGTCCCCTCACCTGGAAACGGTTGGATGTGGAAATTGAATGGGGATTCCAATCGGGCACCGAGAAGTTGGACTACGATGGACGGATTGAAGGATTTCTCGGTCTTCCCATTCGCGTCACGCCTCTGGGGAAAGACACCGGCACGACCACGACGGATGCCACCACCTGGCAATCACGTCCCACGGGCGCAGGACGCCGAGGTGTTGCCGTATCCCTGTTGTGTCTGAATCAGGGAAAGGATGCTTCTTGGTGGATTGAACCCAAGGGCACAAATAGCCGACTTCGGTTAACTCCCGAACAGAGTCTGATGACGGTCTGGACCAGGTCTGGAAACTTCACCTTCCTGCCACAAGATGCTGAAGCGGAACCAATTCTCGCTCCCGAGTATGGGTTCTTTGTGGCGAAAACCGGCGGCGACAAGGACGGCCGGGAGTTTTCCAAAGAATTGGCGGTGCGAGGCGAGAAGAGCATTTTGGAACAGACTCGAACCCATCGTGAGGCCACGGTGGAAGAAGCCATGCGCGAGATCAAGTTGGCCTTGTTGCCGGCGGGCACCCCGCTACCGCCGTTCAAGCCGGTCGCGGATCCGCCGATGCAAGTCCAGGTGCCGGAGCAATGGTGGAACGACGCTTGGCGCAATGGCGTGTACCAAGTGAAGAAAGTCCATTCCTATTGGCAATGCACTACGGAGGCCGCGCATCAGGTCCGGATCAAGAATCTCCTTGGATTGCACGATCAGGCCGCCAAAGAGGAAGACGCCTGGTTGAAATTGCCGGGCGTGATGGTCGAAGCCGAGTTCCTGGACGCCGACGGGAACTTCCATCATGGGCAGGGACACGACTGGTGTTCTTCGGGCGGGACGACAGGGATGCACCTGTTCAATCAGGTCGAACACTACTTGATGACCAGAGACAAGGAATGGTTCCAGAAGAACCTGCCCCGGATCCAGAAGGCCGCCGACTGGCTCATCCGTCAACGCAATTCCTATATGAAAGACGTTCCCAACCGCAAGGACCTTTGGTGCGCCGGTTTGCAGCCTCCGGCGGCATCAAGCGAATCCTGGGGGGCAAACCGCTTGTATTGGTATTACTACATCGACGTGGTTACTTGCGAGGCACTGGATATCTTTGCCGACGCCTTGTCGGAGGTTCAACCCGAGAAGGCCGCGGCGTACAAGGACGAGGTGCAGCGGTATCGTGCCGATATCCGTCGATGTGTGGAACGCTCGATTGATCTGAGTCCCGTGCGACGCCTGCGAACTGGCGCCTACCGTTCCTTCATTCCAGGCGCCTGTTATTTCCGCCGGCAATTCGGCGGTTATAACTGCGAAGACATGGCGCCAACCCCTCAACTCGCATCGCTGATTCTTTCCCCGCAAGATAAGCGACTGGCCGGTATGTTGGAGATTCAGGAAGACGCCTTTCTTTTCTTAGGCTTTACCAAGTTCCTGTCCGAAAAACGCCGGGAAAAGGGCTTGAACGCGCAGGAGGATTGGTTCTGGGGCGGCATTTCCCAGCAGGTGGGTTGGTTCTTTCTTACGGACGCCCACCTGATATGCGACGACGTGCCCGCGTTTCTGCGCAGTTGGGTGAACAACTACGCTGCCTTTGTCAGCCCGACCCCCAACGGCGAATACTTCTTCGCGGAAGGTTTCCCTCGCAGCACTATGTGTGGTACCGGGGGATATCCCAATGGCAACAGCGCGGCCTATTTCATGCGCAACTTCCGCAACCTTCTTGTGATGGAGATGGGCGATGCGCTCTGGTTGGCAAAGGCGACGCCTCGACACTGGCTTGAACAGGGCAAGAGTATCTCGGTCAAGAATGCGCCAACCTACTTCGGTACGGTGGCCTACGAGATCGTCTCGGACGTTGATAACGGAAAAATCACGGCAACGGTCGAAATGCCCTCGCGCAAGGCGCCGAAGGAAGTGGTCCTGCGCCTCCGCCACCCCAAGGCCGCACCGATCAAGAGCGTAACGATCAACGGCAAGGAATGGAAGGAGTTCACCAAGGACAAGGAAACGATTACACTGACGGGGCTGACGGGCACGG
>JBEKCP010000252.1:0-8263 GCA_050014815.1 Thermoguttaceae bacterium
GCCAGCAGCACGCCGGCCGCGGCGAGGAAGCCGAGCACGGCGATCAAGACGACGCTTCGAAACCGCATGGGAGTGCTGCCCGGCAATGTCATTACAACCCGCTAGTAGTGCGACACAACCAAAATGTCACGTTGATCGACGAGGATCGCAGTTTAGCGAGCGGGCTTGCCCGCCGAGTGCCCATCGATTCGCTCGGCGGGCAAGCCCGCCCGCTAAACGTGCTCAACTCGACAGTTTGGCCGGGTTGGAGCGCTATGGCGTGAACTTCAACAGGGCGTAGGACTTCTTTCCGGCACGGAGCACCAGGACGGATTCTCCCGCGAGGTCGGCCGGGCCCAGCCGGGTCTCGATATCGCCCACCCGGCGGTTGTTGACGTAGGCCCCGCCCTGGTTGATGATCCGCCGGGCCTCGCCCTTGCTCTTGGCGAGGCCCGACTCGACCAGGGCGTCCACCAGCGGCAGGCCCGCGGCGAGGCGGCTTCGCGGAAGCTCTCGGCTAACGACATCGGCGAAAATGCCTTCGAGCTGGGCGTCGGAGACCTCGCGGATCTCGGCGCCGAAGAAGATGTCGGTCGCCCGCCGGGCCGCGGCCAGGCCCGCCTCGGCGTGGACCAATCGCGTCAGGTCGGCCGCCAGGCGCCGCTGGGCCACGCGGCGGCCGGGGTCCGCCGAGTGCTCCGCTAAGATCGTCAGGATCTCCGGCTCTTCGAGGTCGGTGAACAGCCGCAGGCACTTGCCCACGTCGGCATCGTCCAGGTTGATCCAGTACTGGTAGAACTGGTAGGGGCTTGTGCGCTCCGGCGAGAGCCACAGGGCGCCCGATTCGGTCTTGCCCATCTTCTGGCCGTCGGAGCGGGTCAACAAGGGGCAGGTCATGCCGTAGAGCTGGACGGCCCGCATCCGCCGGGCCAGGTCGATTCCGGCCGTGATGTTCCCCCATTGATCGCTGCCGCCGACCTGGAGCTCGCACCCGTAATGCTCGTTCAAGTAGACGAAATCGTAGGCCTGGAGCAGCATGTAGCTGAACTCGGTGTAACTCAAGCCGGCGTCGGACCGCTCCAGGCGCATCCGAACGGAGTCCTTGGCGAGCATGGCGGCGACGGGGAAGTGTTTTCCGATGTCCCGCAGGAAGGCGAGGTAGCCGAACTGCCCCATCCAATCGTAGTTGTTTACCAGGAGGGCGGAGTTCGGGCCACACTGGAAATCGAGGAAGCGGCGGAGTTGCTTTTCCATGCCGGCGACGTTTGCCCGCAGAACGTCCACGCCCAGGAGGTTGCGTTCTTCGCTCTTTCCGCTGGGGTCGCCGATCATGCCGGTGGCCCCGCCCACCAGCGCCACGGGCCGATGGCCGGCCTTCTGGAATCGCCGGAGCACCATCAGGGCGACCAGGTGGCCGACGTGCAGGCTGTCGGCCGTCGGATCGAAGCCGGCATAGAGGGTTCGCGGCTTCTGGGCCAGCCAGGCACCCAGGTTGTTGTCGTCGGTCGTCTGGTGGATCAATCCGCGCCAGGCGAGTTCGGAAAAGGCATCCGGCATGTATGAATGCGATCCTTAAGTGGTCAGTTGTTAGTTGTCCGTTGTCCGTTGTCCGTTGTCAGTTGTCAGTTCTTTGCAAGGCATTGAGTTGCGGCAACTGACCACTGACAACTGACCGCTGACTTCCGCGTCACCGCCACATGTCGTCGTCGGCGAAGGGATGCGCGGGACCGACCAGCTTGGGCTTGGGCAAGGCCCGGAGCGCTTGCTCGGCCAGGCGGAGGTCCTCCCGGGTGGTGACCTTCATGTTGATGGGCGAGCCGGGGACCACGGTCACCGGATGGCCGATCCGCTCGACCAGTTGGGCGTCGTCGGTGGCGGAGAAACCTTCCCGCCGGGCATAGGCGTCCAGGAGTAATTCGCGACGGAAGACCTGCGGGGTTTGGGCCTCCCAGAGCCGGTCGCGAGGGGTCGTCTTCTCGATTTTGTGGTCCGGGCCGACCAGCTTCAACGTGCCCGCCACCGGAATGGCGAAAATGGCGGCCCCGAATCGCTCCGCCGCCTCGAAAATCTGGTCGATCCAAGGATCGGCCAGGCAGGGTCGGGCGGCATCGTGGACACAGACGAAATCGGCCTCCGGCTTCACCCTCGCCAGCGCCGCCTGGACCGAATCGCTCCGCTGGGCGCCCCCGTCGACCACGTCGATCCCCAGGATGGCGACGTTCGCGGCGAAGCGGAGGTTGAAATCGCCGCGGTCCTCCGGGGCGATCACCAGGATCACCTGGACCACGTCGGCGCGGTTGAGGAACCGATCGGCCGAATGGAGCCACACCGCCCGGTTGGCCAGCGGCGCGAACGGCTTCTTGTAGCTCTTGTCGTGGAAGCGGCTGCTGCGGCCGGCGGCAGGCAGGATTACGGCGAACTTGGCCATGGGACTCGAGCCGGCGTCACGGCTGCGTCAGGCTGCAGGTCTCTCCACCGTCGATCGTGGCCGTGCTGCGATAGATGGTCAGGTCGACGGTCTGGGCGATGAACGTGGCGCTGCCGTCGGCCATGCCGAAATTTCCGCCCCCCGTGTGCCGGCTCATGAAGCCCCAGTTGTGCTGCCAGTCGGTGGTGGCGTTGGTCGTGGCAAGGTTCTGGTTCTGCGTAATGCAATTCAGGGGGAGGCCGCAGGTGCCGATCCCGCCTTCAAACCAGTACCAGAACGACCACGCGCAGAAGCTCGGGATCGTTTCGCCGACGGCGAACGTTTTGCTGGTGCCGTCGCGGATGTCGGCATTCACGATCGGGGTCACGGCGCAGGTAGCGCCGGTGCCCCCTCCGCGGCAGATGATTCCGTTGCCGTTGTCCACGCCGTCGGCGATGCCGCTGTTGCGGCCGTGGGGCCACGCCACCTGCGACTGCTGATTGACCGGGTCCCCCGCTGCGCCAACCGTGGGGGACATCACCGAATTCGCAGACATGTCGGCGTTGACGGTCCAATTGCAGCCGCCCACCGACTTGTAATTGGTCGTGGCGAACGCGCCCGTGCCCATGATGTTACTACTCAGCGAACCCCGCGTAGTGTCCGCCGGGCAGATAAAAGTGTTGACAACCTTTTGTGCGGCCGCCCAGTTGTTGTAGCCGTTGGCGTTGTCAACGAAACTGATGTTCTGGCCGATGTTGATCGACTGGGACAGGGGCACCTCGTCAATGTAGGGGAGGATGAGCGTCAGCCAACTCACGCCCATCGCGGTCGTGCTGCCCGACGGCGACGGGGTGCCGACCGTGGCGACAGTGCCCCAGTTCGTCGGGTACTGCCGCATGGCGGCTTCGTAATTGTTCAACGCCAGGCAGATTTGCTTGACGTTGTTCAGGCACTTCATCCGCCGGGCCGCATTCATCACCGAGAAGACCGCCGGGAGCAACAGGGCAATCAATATGCCAATGATGGTAATGACCACCAGCAATTCGACCAGCGTGAAAGCCCGCCGCGGCGCGCCGACGCCGCCTCCGGCGGCCACCCGCCCTGAAGAACTCGATCGTTGAGTAGCCATACCTCGCCTCCTTCGTCCGCCCTTATCCCCCGCCTTGTCCGGGAGAATCGCCTCTGGCCCTGTCCCGACACCCTCAGGATACAGCAATTCACGGCAAAAGGGAAGCGCCGTGTGCGGGAATTCCGCTCTTCCCAGGGCTCGCGCATGGGCGCCCCAGGGCATATAATCGGTAGGTGAACCGCGTCGGGAGACTATCTCTTGCCTAACCTTGCTCTCAGGATGGTTCTGTGGGGTGGTGCCGTTATGCCTATAGCGGCTGGGTGGCTCGGCTCCGTGCGGGCCCAACCGGCGATAACCGCCCCCGCGGAGCCCGATTATCGGGGGCTGGTCCAACGGTATGTCCCTGCCCCCCTGGCCGGCAGCAGGCCGGGCTATGCAGACCGGATCCAGCGCGGCCCGCTGCGGCGCCACTGTGAAGAGATGGCCGCGGAGGCCTGGCTCTCGCACTGGACCGCCCGGACCGACTACTCCCAGGCCGCTAGAGAGCGGCTGGCAGCCCTGATGGACGTCTGGCAAATTCAGCGTCAGCCGGGCCATCCCTGGAAACGCGTCTGCTTCTTCTCGCTCTATCCGATCATGGACACCTATCGGATCCTGAGCGGAGACGGACAATTGGATGCCGACTCCCGGCGGCGGTTTCGAGAGTTCGCCCGCGAGGCCTGCTTTCCCCTGGAAACCGGGGTATTCAACCAGTCGCTGGCGCGCTCGGCCGGGCTGGCCCTGGCGGCCAAGCTTCTGCCGGAACTGGCCGAAGCCCCCGGCTGGCGAAAGGCCGCCGAGGAAATCTGGGACGAGTGGCAGCGCCGGCAAGACACGACCGAGAACGCCGCCTGCTATAACGGTATTTCACTGACCTTCCTCTGGCTGCTCCACGATGCCTTGGACCGGGCCGACCTGGGCAGCGACCCGGCCGCAAGGCGGATGTTCGCGCGGTTTCGCGACCAGGTCAGCCCGTTGGGCGTCGTGCCGGAGTACGGCGACTCGGGCGATGCCGATTGGGGCATGTTGCATTGCTGGGGCAACTGGGTCGCGGCCTTCGAGCGGGCCGCCCGCGTCTTTCACGATCCGACCTACCGCTGGCCGGCCGTGCGAATGTTTCAGGCGGCCGGCCGCCATCGGGCTATCCCATCTCCCGCCGGGGGTGAGGGCGCGTCAATCGACGCAATGAGCACGGCCTACGCCCTCTGCCTGGCCGACCAATGGCGCGATGCGGGGCTGGTCCCTCGGCCCTGCGAGGCCGCCAGCGATGTGCTCTATCGGGTGGTTGACATATCGCCATACGTGGCACATTCGCCCGATTCACCCGAGAAGGCACCAAAGACCCCCCGGACGCAGTCCGGGGGCTTTTCGCCTCCGGCCGTGCCCGACAAACTCATCTTGGCCCCCTCGCGACGCCCCGGTGACCCCTTCGTCATGGCCGAGCTGTTCGCACGGTCCTATCACGCCCACGAAGACCAGTTGGGAGCCGTCCTCTACTATGAGTTCGAGGACGTGCCACTCCTCCATGGGCTGGGCTATCACAATCGGGCCGCGGAGGAGGCCAACTTGCTGCTGATGTCTCCGCCGGACGACCCGTTCCCCCACAAGCCGGCGGCCTTGGCGCCGGGCGTGTGGCACGGGGCCTCGCTGCCCCTTCGGGAACTGCCCGCCGTCGCGCAACCCGGTGGCCAAAACCTCCGCCACTTCGACAAACTCACCTTCCGCGTGGAGGAAGATGAACCGGTCAACTTGTACGTGGCCAACCTCCGGCTGAGCGGGCCCAGCGGCGACCGACTGCTGGACGACTTCCAGAAGCACACCACCTGGAGGGGGGGCAGACAGGCGATCGTGCCCGGGCCTGCCGGTGGCCAACAGGCGATGCGGGTCTCGCTGCCCCGCGGCGCCAGTTTCGTTTGGCGGGCCGGCTTCGATGCCAGCTTCTCGCTCGGCGAGTTTGACCGTATAAAATTCGACTGGATGATCGAGGGGGTCGATCGCGGCTGGAGCAAGTCGCTGATCCTCCGGGTGGACGCCTCGCCGACCGACTTCCACGTGCCACTTCGACCTCAGGGGGCGCATGTAGTGCGGGCCAGA
Organism: Thermoguttaceae bacterium; assembly: GCA_050014815.1. Lineage (GTDB taxonomy): Bacteria > Planctomycetota > Planctomycetia > Pirellulales > Thermoguttaceae > JBEKCP01. The sequence goes on from JBEKCP010000252.1 coordinate 5,589, forward strand.
ACCGAGGCCCACGGCGGCGACCAGTTCGGCCAGTTCGAGGCTGCCGGCTGGTTCACCGACGACTCGCGGCTCGTGCGGCGAATGCTCTTGCTCCGCGAGGGGGCCTTGCTGGTGACCGACGATCTGATGCCCGGTCCACAGGCCGACGGCTGGACGGCCGGTCCGCTCTGGCACCTCTTCGCGCGGCCGCTTTCCGAGCGGCCGCAGTCGGGCCCTGCGTGGTTCGACGCCCCGGGCCGCCGCCATTTGCTGGTCTGGCTGGAGCAGGCCCCGGGGCGGTCGATGGGCGTCGAGACGGTCCGGCTCTGGTCGGGCGTCGAGCCGTACACCGTCTTCGCGAAGCAGAGGTTGAAGGCGGGCCGGTCCGCCCGATTCGTCACAGTGCTCGTGCCGCACCGGCCGGAGATCGAGGCGGCCCCGCTGGCCGCCGGCATCACGCTCCACCAATCCGATGGCGGCCGGCTCGACCTCCGCCTGGCCCTGCCCGCCGGGGCCGTGGATGTCCAGATCGATCCCGAGGGGCAATGGAAGGTCGTACGCCCTTGACACCGCCGCCGGTGTCACGGACACTTAGCCTTCATGCCAGAGATACAAGCCTTTCGCGCGATTCGCTACAACCTCGGCCGGGTCGGGTCGCTGGGTGACGTGGTTGCGCCCCCCTACGACGTTATCGGCCCCGACCTCCAAGAACAGCTCTATCGAAAGCACCCCAACAACGTCGTTCGGCTCATCTTGAACCGCATCGAGCCTGGCGACGACGACGAGGTCAACAACCGCTATACGCGGGCCAAGCGGCTCTTGTCCTCGTGGCTGTCCGAGGGCGTGCTGCAGACGGAGCCGGACCCGGCCATCTACGTCTACCAGCAGGAGTTCACCTGGGAAGGGGCGAGCCACGTGCGGCGGGGGTTCATGGCCCGAATGCGGCTCTCGCCGTTCGGCCAGGGCCAGGTCTTCCCCCACGAGGAGACCATGCCCGGCCCGAAGGCCGATCGCCTCATGTTGATGACCCTCTGCAAGGCGAACCTGAGCCAGGTCTTCGGCCTGTATCCGGACCCGGCCCACGAGTGCCAAGCGATTCTCGACGAGGCCGTCTCGCGGCTCACCCCGGTCGTGGCGACCGATCACCTGGGGGTGGTGAACCGGATGTGGGCGGTGACCGACGTTCAGACGATCTCGGCCCTGGCCGGGGCGGTCGGGCCTCGGCCCGTCTTTATCGCCGATGGCCACCACCGCTACGAGACCGCCTGCGCGTACCGGGAGCATGTCCACCAGACCGGGGCCCTCGGCCCTGAACACCCGGCTAACTATGTGCTCATGATGTTCGTGGCGACGGAAGACCCGGGGTTGGTGGTCCTGCCGACGCACCGGCTGTTTCGCGGACTGCCGCCCATGACGAGCGAGGAGCTGGCGGCCCGGCTGGCCCCGTACTTCGCAACCCGCGGGGCGGGCCAGGGCGCCGGCCAGGCCCCGGCCGTCTGGGAGGACATCGTCACGGGGAGCGACCAGGGGGCCCTTGGGCTCTTCACCCAGAAGGACCAGCGGTGGCTCCTGGCCGATCTGAGCGACGAGGGCCGCGCCCGAATGGCCGAGGTCGCCAGGGAGCACAACGAGGAGTGGCGGTCGCTGGGTGTCAGCCTCCTGCACCGGCTCGTGATCGAGACCCTGCTTGACGGCGTGGAGCTGCCCAAGCCCAAGTACGTTCACCAGGTCCCGGAAGTGGTTGAAGGGCTGGCCGCGGGCGAGTTCCCACTGGCCGCTCTGGTCATGCCCGCCAGCATCGAGCACGTCCGCACCATCAGTCTTTGCGGCGAGCGGTTGCCGGCCAAGAGCACATACTTCTACCCGAAGCTGCTGAGCGGCCTGGTAATCAATCCGCTGGAGTAGCAGCTCGCCGCGTGTTCCATGTCGAACGGATTATGCCGATTGCCGGCGACTGCGTGTTTCACGTGGAACAGGGAACCGGGGGCGACGGGGTGTTTCATGTGAAACGTGCCGGCTTCTAAAGAACGTTTAGCGGGCGGGCTTGCGCGCCGTGGGCAGTCCGCGCCCACACGGCGGGCAAGCCCGCCCGCTAAACATTGCCTTCCGCCCTGCGCCTTCCGCCGGTACAATAGTCGCCATGGACGCCGACCCACAGCCCGCCTCCGATCCGGTTCATCCCACTGACCCGCCGACGGCCCGGCCCTTCCAGTACAGCCTGCGGAGCCTGCTGGGGCTGATGACGCTGCTGTCCGTGCTGCTAGCGGCGGTCTATACCACGCCGCCATGGCTGGGCATCATCGTCGTCGATTACTTCTCAGTCCTCACGGCGGTGGTCCTCGCAACTATTGCGATCTACGGCCGGGGCTACCAGCGGACGTTCGCGATCGGCACATTGATCCCGGCCGGCGTGGCGGCCTGGAGCTGCGGCTGGCTGCTGGTGAGTTGGGCGCCGGACTTTACGGGCGTCGGCGTCACTTTCGATTGGAGCCCCAACGAAGACGGTCTTTTTCAGTGGCGATTATCAGTCCTTTGCTTTGCCGGCTTGGTGCTCCTGAGCGGCCTGCTGGCAATGGTTGTCCGCTGGCTGGTCGAACCGCACCACCAACGCTAGCAGACGTTTAGCGGGCGGGCTTGCCCGCCGTGCTGACCCAGAATCTGCACGGCGGGCAAGCCCGCCCGCTAAACGGGAAATG
>JBEKCP010000253.1:0-8263 GCA_050014815.1 Thermoguttaceae bacterium
ACTCCCCTACCGCAACTCTTCAAACTTCCGGCGATACTCGTCGCGTTCCCGGCGAGTGGCCTCCAGGTCGAACGTCAGATACTTCATGTCCAGGCGGAGTTGTCCCAGGGCGTCCTGGACCAGGCCGAGGATCCGGCGGCGGCGTTTCGTGTTCTCGACGACCCTGGTCAGCAGCGGTTCGACCTTGAGGCGGTGCTCGTGGGGCAGCCGTCCGATGACGTCGGCCAGATCGAGCATTTCCCGAGGCACTTCCTCGGTTGCGGACGGAATCTTGTGTGCTTGCTGGCTCATGGTGCGTCTCCAGGTGCGTGGCGGCCGAAGTCGGATCAAGCGATGGTGCCAGACCAGCTTGAGCACGCGCTGTGCCGCATCCGGATTGTTGGTCGGAAACGTGCTGCAACTCCTTGCAGTGTATGGCCTTGTAAATCCTGCGTCAATTCCCCCCTTGGAGTCGTACGGTGAAAAAACGAGACGTTTGATCTGGATGCTCTCTGCAAATCCTGATACAAGCACATCTTGCGGCGAACTGGACACCGCGGCGGCGGGGTCGCGTTCTTGCCACGCCGCCGCCGGCTGCCAGGCGCCGGATATCCCGATACGCCCAAACTGTCGGTTTGAGCACGTTTAGCGGGCGGGCTTTCCCGCCGAGGTTGGCCCACGTTTCATTCGGCGGGCCAGCCCGCCCGCTAAACGGCGACGGGTGGTCGTCAACGTGACATTCCAGGAATCAGCCAAATTCCAGTTGGTGGGGCTCGCTTCGCTCGACCCACCCTACAGATGTTTCCGCAACGGAAACTAACTCGAACTCAGCGCCGTGCAACGTTTCATCCCCCTGCTCCTGACGCCCTTGCTCCTGGCCCCGCTGACGCTCCGGGCAGCGGACCCGCCAGCGGGTGCCCCGGCAAGCGCGAACTGGCTGGAGGACTTCGAGGGCCCTAACCCCTCCTGGTCGGAAGCCGGCGGCGACACGCCGTACGTCGTCCAACAGCATCGCCGGGTCTCGGGCGTCGCCCACCACGGCCAGGGATGCGAATGGTTCCAACTCTCCGCTGGCCAGGGGGGCGGCGCCATCTACATCGCCCACGATATCGGCCGTCCCTGGGTGATCGAGGACCTGCGGCCCAGCGTCTGGATCAAGTCGGACCGGCCGGGCGTTCAACTGGTGCTTGAGGTCGTGTTGCCACGGACCGTCAACCCGCGGACCGGCCGGCCCGCCGTGACGCACCTCTTGGGCTCGGCGTACACGGACGTTGGCCGCTGGCAGCAGCTCTCGATCGGCACGCTCCCCCAACTCCTCGCCCGGCAACTTCGCATCCTGGCGAGCCAGTTGGCCATCCAGGTGGACGGTGGCGAAGCCTATGTCGGACGGGTGCTGTTGAACACCTACGGGGGGCCGGGAATCAACAACGTTTGGATCGACGAGCTGGCTGCGGCCGGCCATGTGGCCTCCGGCCGCGCCGTCGCGGCGCCGGACGCCGCGGCCCCGGCCGACTCGCAGGGCTACCCCCGCCCGGCACCCATGACGGACGCCCCGGCAGGCCGCGCACCGGCCGCCTCGGAAGTCCAACTGGCTGGTTCGGCGCTCCTGGTCCGCGGTCAGCCGATGCTGCCTCGGGCGATCCAGTACCAGGGGGAGCCGCTGGCCCTCTTGAAGCAACTGGGTTTCAACACGGTCTGGCTGCGTGAGGTTCCCTCGGCCGGGTTGCTGGCGGAGGCGGCGCGGGTGGGTCTATGGCTGGTCTGCCCGCCGCCCGTCCAATCTCCTCCCGCCATCGGCCCCGAGTTCCAACCGGTGCTGGCGTGGGACCTTGGAAGCGGATTAACCACCGAGCAGGCCGCGCGGAGCCGCCGCTGGGCCGAGGAAATCCGCCTGGCGGATGCCCGCGCACACCGGCCGCTGGTCGGGTGCCCGGCGAACGACTTCCGCGAGTACAGTCGTCATATCGACGTGCTGGTGATCGACCGCCGCCCGCTGGGCACGAGCCTGGAAATGCCCGACTACGGCCTGTGGGTGCGGCGATTGCCGCTGGTGGCCAGGCCCGGAACGCCCGTCTGGACGACGATCCAGACCCAGCCGGGCGAGGGCCTGCGGCGGCAGTTGCTCAGCCTGGCGCCCCAGTGGCCTCCGCCGACCGTCTTCGCCCCGGAACAAATCCGGCTCCTGGTCTCGACGGCCATTTCGTGCGGCAGCCGGGGCCTGGTCTTCCAATCGCAATCCCCGCTATCTGCCACCGATCCCCAGACGCGCCAGCGGGCGATGACCCTCGCCTTGTTGAACCTGGAGCTGGACGTGATCGAGCCCTGGGTGGCGGCGGGCAGTTTGGGGCCGATAGCCGAGAGCAACCAGAAGCAGGTAGCCGGCGCGGTGTTGCGGAGCGACCGGGCCCGGCTCGTCCTGCCCGTTTGGCTGGCACCCCGCTCGCAGTGCGTGGCCGCCGAGGCCACGGCCAATCCGTTGGCCCTGGTCGTGCCTGCCGTCCCCGAGTCGTCCAGCGCCTATGATCTGACGGCAGGCAGGCTCGAGCCGCTCCGCCGCAAGCGGGAGACGGGCGGCACACGGGTAACGCTCGACGAATTCCACCTGACCGCCGCGGTCCTCCTGGCCCAGGACCCGTTGGTGGTCGACGCCGTCAACCGCCGCGTGGCGGCCAACGCCAGGCCGAGTGCGGAGTTCGAGCGGCAACTGGCCGCAATGAAGTTGGACTCGGTCGGCCGGCTCGTGGAATCGCTGGGCCGCCGGCTTCCGCCGACGATTCGCGTCGGCGACGCGCTGGCCGCCGCCCGCCGCGACCTCGATCAGGCGGACGCCCGGCTCAGGGCCGGCGATTTCCCATCCGCATCGCTCTGTGCCCGGCGGGCGATGCGGCCGCTCAGGAAGCTGGAACGCGACTCGTGGGACGCCGCGATGACCGGGTTCGCATCGCCCGTGATCAGTCCCGGGACCGCCACCTTCGCCACCCTCCCCTGGCACTGGAATCTCGTGGACCGCCTCCGCGATTGCCAGCCGGGTCCCAACCGCCTCCTCGGCGGCGAGTTCGAGGACTTCGATTTCATGCTCCGCACCGGCTGGCGCCTTGAGCGGCATGGGGTACCGGGCGTGCAAGCGGCGGCGGACCCGGTGGCCGAGGCCCGCCACTCGGGCCGCTCGGGATTGCGCCTGACCGCTCGGGCCGACAATCCCGAGAATCCGCCCGTCATGATCGAAACGCCGCCGGTGTGGGTGACCACGCCCGCCGTGCCGGTCGAGGCAGGTCAGATCGTGTGGATCCACGGCTGGGTCAACGTCCCTTCGCCCATCACCGGCAGCGTGGACGGCCTGATGGTGATCGACTCGCTGGCCGGCGAGGACCTGGCCGATCGGATCGACAAGACCGCCGGCTGGCGCGAGTTCTCGCTGCTGCGGGCGGTCGAGCGGTCCGGCCCGATGACCGTCACCTTCGTCCTGACCGGGCTGGGCGAGGTCTGGCTGGATGACGTCGCGATCCAGGCCCTCACGCCGGGAAGGAGTTAGGCGCCAGGGGGCAATAAGGTGTGAAAGTATGAAAGTTCGACCCCCGCGACGCAGTCGCGGGGCTTTTCCCAAATCCCCAAATCCCTAAATCCCTAGCCATGGATCTCTTCGACGCCATCGCCCGGCGCTACAGCTACCGCGGCCCCTTTACCGAGACGCCGATCCCGAGGGACGATCTCGTGGCGATCGTCGAGGCGGGCATCCGGGCCCCGTCGGCCAAGAACGAGCAAACCACCTCCTTCGTCATCGTTGACGACCCGGCGATCCTGGCCCGGATTGCCGCTATGCTCGACCGGCCGGTGTGCGATTCGGCCCGGGCGATGATCGCCTGCGTGATCGACCCGCGGCCGGTCCTGCCCGGCCTGTCGTTCGCTGTGGAAGACTGCGCGGCCGCCGTGGAGAACATGCTCCTGGCCGTCACGGCCCTCGGCTACGCCACCGTATGGCTTGACGGCGTGTTGCGGCGGGACCAGATCGCTGGGCGGATCGGACGGCTGCTGGGCGTACCGGAGGACAAGAGCGTCCGAGTCGTTTTGCCGTTGGGGGTGCCCGTAGAGCCGGGGCGGCAGCGAGAGAAACTCCCCGTTGCCCAGCGGGCGTGGTTCAACCGCTACGGGGGATAGTAACGGTCGGCTATTTCTTCCCGCCCGGCGACTTCCCGGCCGGCGCCTTTCCGCCGGCGGCAGCAGGAGCGGCGGCAGGGGCAGCGGCGGCGCCCTCAGCCCCTTCTTCCTCTTCCTTAGCCTTCTTCTTCTTCTTCTTTATCGCCAGCTTATAGACCCGCACCTTCGGCAGGCCGAAGGGGCTGTCCCCCTCTTGCCAGCGGTCGGCTTGTTTGAGGCGGCCGATCCGTTCGTCGCGGGTCAAAACGCTCCGGGCGCGGAGCAAGCCACGCCGGATCCGCAGGCTCTTGTCCATCGTCATCGTCTTGAATCTCCGGGAGGATAAGCCCTCAAGTATATGCAGAGGCCCGCCCGGCCGCAAGGCCCCCCAATATGGTCCGCATGCTCCGTGTGCGGCCTACCTGGTGTCCCCATTGTCGGTTCTCCGCGGACTTCTATAATGTCCGTTGGCCAACGTAACCAGCCCCAACCGAGGAGACTCCTCCCATGGCAAACATTCCCGAAATCTCCGATGCCAGCTTCCAAGCCGAGGTCCTTAGCGCCGCCAAGCCGGTATTGGTCGACTTCTGGGCTCCCTGGTGCGGCCCGTGCCGCATGATCGCCCCCGTTCTGGAGCAACTGGCGGGGGAGAATGGCGATGCGGTCAGAATCGTCAAGGTCAACGTCGATGAAAGCCCGACCACCGCCCAGGGCTACGACATCAGCGCCATTCCAACGCTGATCCTGTTCAAGGACGGTCAGGTCGTCGATCGGTTTGTCGGGCCTCAGCCGAAATCGAGGCTGCAAGAGGCAATCAATCAGGCGGCCGGCAGCTAAGTGGCCGTCGGCGACTCGGCCACGGATGGAACACTGATGAGACACGGATGTTTCAGGGACAGGTCCGTGTTCCATCCGTGGCCGAATCCGGGAGTTCTTTCTTTCTGCCATTTCTTTGCATCTTACGCAGTTTTACACGGAGGGTTGTCCTCGCCAGATCGTGTGAACTCGCCCGCCCGATCTGCCGATTAAGGAATCTGGGAAAACCTTGCCGATTGCGCCGAGATTGCGGCGCCGGCAACCCCCTTTTGCCCCCGGATCCTTCAGGCATGTCTACCTCTCGTACCGACCAGCGGGAAGCCGTGGGTGCGGTGCCGGTCGGGCCGTTGGTCGATAGCCGGATCGACGCGCCGCACCAGCCGGCCACCACGAGCGCTGAGGCGACCTCGGCCGGGACCAGCCAGGCCGGGCCATCGCTGCCCGGCCCACCGCCGGCGAGCCTCGACGCAAAAGCGGGGCAGTCGCAAGCCCCTCCACTGGAAGACATTGGCCGACTCGTCCGGACCCAGGCATCCCAGTTGGCGGAGCATCTTCGGGCCCGGCAGAAGGACTTGGACCATCGCGAGGCTGAACTCAATGCCCGCACCGCCCAGTTGGACCGCGATGCCCGGACCGCCCGCCTTTGGCTTGATGAGCGAATGGCGGAATTGGACCGCCGGACCAAGCCGCCCGGCCGCGTGGCGGCCGCCGACGAGCCGGCGCCGCTCCGGTCCGTGGCCGAGGCCCTGGCGGCACGCAGCCGCCAACTCGAAGAGGCCGAGGCCCGGCTGGAAACCCAGCGGGCTGAAGTCCTCCGATGCCAGAAGGAGTTCAGTGACGACCGGCAGCGCTTCGAGGAAGAGGTCCGCGGCCAGCGCGTGCAGTTGGCCGCCGACCGCGACCGTCTGGCGGCCGAAATGGACCAGCACCGCCGGGCGATCGCCTATCGGAGCGAGCAATTGGACCGGTCGCGGGCCGCCTTGGAGCAGCTTCGCAATGAGCTGGGCCAGATACACCGCGAGACCCTCGAGATCCGCCTGGCGACGGAGGAACTCTGGGGCCAGGTCTGCGGCGTTGCGGCGCCGGCCGCCGTGACGCAATCGCTTTCGCGCATCCGCGCCAAGCTGGCCGAGCACTACCGGATGGCCAACGCCGACCTTCAGCAGCACCGCGAGGAAATCGAGCGGCTCCGCGCGGACCTGGCCCAACAGCACGAGCAGATCGTGCGCCGGAAGCAGCAGGTGGACCAGTGGGCAACCTGCTGCCGCGAGGAGGCCCAGGAGCAGGCGGCCCGGCTGGCCGCCCAGGCGGACGACCTCGCCCGCCGCGAGACCGAACTCCGCCAGCAGTCCCACCTCTGGCAGGTCGAGCGGCTGCGGCTCCAGCAGGAGATCCGCCGCTGGCAGGCCCGGGCGGCCGCGCGGGCCGAGCTGGAACTGCCGGTGTGACGAGCGGGGGATTCAGCCGCTTGCGACTTCGCAGGCCCTCCGCCTCATGGCGCCGGCGCCTTCAGCAAACGCCGTCGCCGTGCCCAGCCGACCAGCCCAAGCGCGCCGGCGCCGAGAAGCGCGATCGTGGAGGGTTCAGGAGTGGACACCACAACCTGTTCGCCCGTGTCGAAGTTCTGGAGCTGCAACCTGTACGTGTGGCCACCCGTCGTGACGGTCTCAGCCATCTGGCCGTTCGCGAAATCAAAGGTGCCGGAAAGGCCGCTGGGAGCTGAAATCAGCGTGTAGGTGCCGGGCGTCAAGGCGCCGGTCAGGAAGCTGATGCCGATAGTGTTGGTGCCGGCGAGTGAGGCGGCGCCCTGATTGACGACCAACTGGTCGGCCCCGCCGCTGCCCAGATCGAACTTGAGCGTAGCGCCATTCAGCGTGAAGGCGGTGCCGTTGAAGCCCTGTTGCTGGTCGAGGTTGAAGATGCCGAGGGCGGCGTCGGTCATGTCGAAGACGGAGCCGCCGGCCAGGCTCAGCGTGGCCCCGGACGTCCCGGGGCCGGCGAGGCCGGCCACAACGGCGCCGCTGCCGGGCCGAGGCGCGAACGTTGCGCCGCCGGCGACGCTGATGACCGTGTTGCCCAGCGATCCCCCGGCCCCGAGTACGAGGGTTCCGGCGCTGGCGGCGGTGGTGCCCGTGTAGGTGCTTGGGCCGGTGAGGATGAGCGTGCCGGTGCCGGCCTTGATCAGGCCGCCCGGGCCGGAGATCGGGCCCGAGAGCGTGACCGTGTAGCCGGCGGTATCCACGGTGCCGCTGGCGCCGCTGGTGGCCAGTGCAATCGGCAAGGCCGTCGAGAACGTCCCGCCGGCCATAAGGGTCCCGCCGTTGAAATTGAAGGCGGCGTTTCCAGAGCCCTGGCTGATTCCTGGGACGACAAGCGTTCCGCCGTTGAGGTTGTAACACCCGGAAGCCCCTGCGTAATAGCCGATATAAAGATTGCCGGGCTGGGCGACGGCGTTGGTGCCGTCCGACTGCGTGAAGACACCCGCGCCAAAGTAACCGACGTACTCGTTCGGCGCGGAGAGTTGGCCTGGTCCGTTCAGGATGTACGTTCCACTGCTGCCAATGTTGCTGCCGACCCAGACGCCCATGGTCATCGTGTTGGTTCCGCCCGACTGCGTTAAGGTCCCCGTGCCGCCCTCGCCGACGTACTCATAGGTTCCAGACAACAGGCTCGGGTCGTTGAGGCCGAACGTCCCCACGGCGCCTGGATCACGGCCAATCTCTGTGTAAGTGGCGGTATTCGTTCCACCCGACTGCGTGAAGGTCCCCGTGCCGAGGTTGCCAACGATCAGCCAGGTACTGGACAAGCGGCCGGCGCCGCTGAGGTTGTAGGTCCCGCTCTGGCCAGGGTTGTAGCCAAGGTAAAGCCAGTTGGCGACGGTGTGCGTTCCGGCGGACTGCGTCACGGTTGCCGCCGCGGAGCCGCCGATATAGTCTTTCGTGGCGTCGAGTGTGCCGCCGACGATCGAGAGCGTTCCACTGAGAACGTTCGCGCCGGCACTACAGGTGTTGACGCCGGAGAGCGTAAGCGTGCCCGGACCCGCCTTCGTCAGCATCGTCGCGTGGCCGCCGTTATCGGCGATCGTGGAGCTGATGGTGAGGTTGCTGTTCGGGGCGTATTGCTGGATGATGAACTCGTAGGGGGCATTGTTGGTGCCGATGGGGAGATTGCCCGCGGTGATCGATCCGCCGCTGATCGTGTAGTCGTTGGAGCCCGTAAGCAAGAGGCCCCCCGCGCCCAACGTAAGCAACTGGCCGGGACTGATGCTAAGCGACTTGCCGGCGGCGGTTGTCGTAACCTTGAGGGTGTTGATGGTCTCGCTGGCAGTAACGCC